>CACYBZ010000442.1 GCA_902772795.1 uncultured Ruminococcus sp.
CATTCCGAAACAATACAAGGCGAGTGCAAAGCTCATTGTCAATAACAAAAAGGACGCTTCTGAGAGAAGTGTTAATAACAGTGAACTGACAGCAGCACAGTCACTGGCGAATACCTATTCAGTTATCATCACGTCTAACTCTGTACTGCAGCCTGTTATTGATAAGATGCAATTGGATATGACGTATGAAAGTCTTTCAAATTCCATAACGGTATCCCCGGTGAATGAAACGCAGGTTATAGAAGTATCTATGAAAAGTACTGATCCGAGTTTTGCCAAAAAAGTTGTTGCCAATGTGGTAAAAGTGGCACAGCCTGTTATTAAAGATGTGGTAGAAGCAGGTTCGGTAAAGGTTGTTGATGAATCGAGGCTTGCCAACAATGGCAGACCCGTAGGACCTAATGCGAAGAAAAATGCAGCACTTGGTGCTGGGGCAGGACTTGCTTTTATGTTGGCAATCGTATTTTTGAAAGAACTTTTCAACAAGAAATTCAAGACAGAAAACGATGTTACCAATACGCTTGGTTTACCTATGTTGGGCGTTATACCTTATGTTGAAGGAAAGGATTTCACCAAATGAGTAAGAATAAAAAAGAGAGTAAAAGCAGACCCGTTGTTAAAGAACTGTTCAGTATTATGGACGAAAAAGCTCCTTCAAATTATGTAGCTTCGTTCAAGATGTTGGCGACTAATATAGAATTTATCACCGTTGCTCAAAAGTGTAAAAATATCATGATTACGTCTTCGCTGGCGAATGAAGGAAAAACGAACTGCAGCCTGAATCTTGCCATATCGTTGGCAGAGCAGGGCAAAAAAGTTTGTCTGGTAGAATGTGACTTGAGAAGACCGGGTATGTATCGTTTCATTTCGCAGAAGCGTAATGCAGTAGGACTGACAAATGTTCTCAAAGGAGAAGTTTCGCTTGCTGAAGCGGTAAAGAAAATCAACAGTATCAATATGAGTTTGTTGTTGGCGGGTATTTCGCCACCAAACCCCACCGAACTGCTTTCCAGTAAGGGTATGCAGGAAGTTATCAGTGCACTGGAAAAAGAGTATGACTATGTTATTTATGATACACCGCCGGCATTTCTTATCAGTGATGCGGCAGTGTTGGGAAAATATATGGACGCTACTTTTATGGTTGTCCGTCACAATTCTACTGAGAAAAAGTATGCTGTCAAAGCAAAGAAAAATCTTGAAAACGCAGGCGTGAAGATATTCGGTGTTATCGTTACTGCCTATAAAGACAAGTCAAAAACAGCATATCATGATTATTATTCTTATGACTACTATTACTACAACTATAATTATGGCAGTAGCAATAGTGAGGATGAGAAGTAAATGACAGATTTGCATTGTCATATCTTGCCGGGGATAGATGACGGAGCAAAGAGTATTGATATTGCTTTGGAAATGATTAAAATGCAGGAGGAACAGGGAGTTAATAAGGTAATGCTCACTCCACATTTTAAGATAGACGAAATGACATATCAGGACTTTATTCAGAAAAGAAAAGAGAGTCAACAACTTTTATTTTCCCGTGAGGAATATAAGCAGTCAAGTATTACTTTCAAAACGGGGAGTGAGGTTTATTTTTCACTGAAACTGTTGGAATTGGACGATTTACAGTCACTTTGTCTGGAAGGCACAGACTATATGCTGATAGAATTTTCAACGAAGATGAAACCGTATGGTATTAAGGAAGCGTTGATGGATCTTATTAATCTGGGGTATACCCCCATTTTAGCCCATGTGGAGCGATACGGTTATTTTGCAGAGAATCCGACGTTGCTGTATGATTTGGTGATGGGTGGTTGTCTTGCTCATATCAATGCGGAAACATTGTTGAATAACGGTGTCCGTAAAAAGACGGCAATGAAATATTTAAAGTGGGATTTGGTGCATTTTTTGTGTAGTGACAGTCATTCTTGTGAACACCGTATACCCAATATCAAAGAGGGATATGATGTTCTTCGGAAAGAGTTCGGCGAAGAATACGTACAGTGGCTGATAAGTAACAGTGAAAAGGTGTTTGATGGTAAAGAAATTGATTTAAGTGTAGTTAAGAAACCTAAAAAGTTTTTAAACTTCTGGATTTAACCGATGTGTTTAAAGCAGGAGGTAATTTGAGTGAGTGTGGAGTATGCAGTTATGAGTGAAAAGACGCTGATGAAAGATAGTAGTGTCGAAACCAAAGCGAATGACTTTGTTTTTCGGGAAAAGCCTGTTTATGATTTTTTTAAAAGATTATTTGATATTGTCATGTCGTTTTTGGCTTTGGTTTTTCTTATTCCTGTATTTTTGGTTATTTCTCTGATAATTTTTATGGAGGATAAACATTCACCGTTTTTTACACAGGAACGATGTGGAAAGAATGGTAAATTGTTCATGGTGTATAAATTTCGGACGATGTGTCCTGATGCGGAGCAACGGTTGCAGGCATTGAAACAGCAAAATGAAATGGACGGTCCCGTTTTTAAAATCAAAAACGACCCTCGTGTCACGAAAGTCGGAAAATTTTTACGTTCCACGAGTCTTGATGAATTACCGCAGTTGCTTAATATTCTCAAAGGTGATATGTCTTTTGTAGGTCCCCGTCCTGCTTTGCCGAAAGAAGTGGCAGAATATAATGAAACTCATAAATTGCGTCTTTTGGTTACTCCGGGACTTACCTGTTACTGGCAGATAGAACCTAACAGAAATTCTATTTCTTTTGAGGGTTGGATGGAACTTGACAGAAAGTACATAACAGAAAGAAATATGTGGGTTGACATTAAGGTTATTTTTGGCACTTTTACTGTCGTTTTCCGACAAGAGGGCTGCTGACAATTGATTTCAGATAACAGAGGCATAGGGATTCTGTTATCTGATTTTTATTACCGAAATATACAAATCTATGATACCCATAAAATACCAGAAAACGTTCCCAAAATTATATCTTATAATTTTACGCAGAAATCCTCATACTATGAATATCACATAAAAAGAGGTGTAAGTGATAATGAGAATATACGATGCGTGGTCAACCTTTCTGGAAACAGGGAGTATTATGGATTATTTGCAATATACGGCATTGAAAGAACAGGAAGAAATGAAAGAGGACTTTCCCGAATATTATAACAACGATGCAGAAGCACCGGAGAATAAAGGTGACAGCGGTGAAAATACAAACTGACGGGCTTATCATAGGAGAACAGAACGTAGGCGAAAAAGACCGTCTGGTAACGGTA
>CACYBZ010000443.1 GCA_902772795.1 uncultured Ruminococcus sp.
CCGCCCCTTGACCCCGCAAGCCTTTAAAAAGGCTTGACCGAAATTCTGGTTTTATCCGCAAAAAATCCCTGTCTTACAAAAAGGCAGGGATTTTTTGCGTCTGTCAGGAATATACTGTTAGCAAAAATATGAACGAGGTGCGTATATGATACTGAACAGAAAAGATTGTCTGAAAATTATATCGTTGTTTTTCCTGGTAGTCAGTATTCTGGCATTGTTATCCATAGAATGTAAAAAAACAATTACCACAGGTCAGGAAAGCCGTCAGACACCGACAGTCGTTATTGATGCGGGACACGGCGGTGAAGACGGAGGTGCAGTTGCTCCTGACGGAACAAATGAAAAAGCTATCAATTTGTTGATAGCTCAGCAACTGAACGCATTATGTCAGTCCGGGAACATTAAAACGGTCATGACCAGAAATCAGGATATTGCCATTTACGATGACGGTTGTACTACAATCAGAACAAAAAAAACGTCAGATATGAACAACCGTCTGAAAATTTTCAATGCCGACAGTAATGCTATTGTCGTCAGTATCCATCAGAATAAGTTTGACAAAGAAAAATATCATGGTACACAGGTTTTTTATTCTCCCAACAATCCTGACAGCGAAAAACTGGCGGAAAATATACGGCTGTCTGTAACGGGAATGTTGCAGAACGACAATACCAGAGAAAATAAAAAAGCGGATAAAAATATTTTTCTGTTATATCACTGTACACAACCGTCCGTATTGGTGGAATGCGGTTTTCTTTCTAACAATGAAGAACTGGAAAAGCTCAAAAGTGACGCATATCAGAAACAAATGGCATTTGCCATTTACTGCGGTATACTGGAATATATCGCTACTGTACAGAACCCCTCTGCATGATATACTGAAAACGGCTTATCGAAACTGCCATGGGGCGATATCGTCATCTTTGACCATGAAACTCTTTACGGCAATTTCGGCAAGCGGTGTATCCTTGTAGGAATCAGAATAGAATTCATCTATGACGCTATCCTTACCGAATTTTTCATAAAATCGGCGTACCTTTTCCTTTCCATGACAGTTTTCACCTGTGTATTTTCCTGTCTGAGGGTCTACCCTGCTTGCCATAAGATATCGGATACCTGATTTCTGACACGGGATTTCCAGCAAAAATTCGGGCGAAGCCGAAATGATAACGTCATCTTCTTTATGCTGTTGTGTATACCATGATTTGATATTGCTCATTTGCGTATCCCAGAAATTTTTCAGGTCGTTTTCCACATCGCAATATTGCAGAAAACGATAAAATACTTCTTTGAACTGCGTTTTCGTTCCTATCTTCAAAACATAAAATTTGAACACTGCCCATGCTGTAGAGGGAAATGTAATGACTATCTTAGGGTGTTTTTTCAGACAGTACCGAAAAAAATTGGCTGTGCTGTCACCTTTGTAAATGGTATCATCAAAATCATAAACATTCATAATCTTTATCACCTTTCATGTCTTTGTTTTCAACAAAGACATATGTTGTACATATTACACTCTTTGCTCCGCTGTCATACAACACTTTACAACATTCGTTGAGTGTTGCTCCCGTTGTCATGATATCATCAACAAGCAGAATTCTTTTATCCTTGATTTCATCGGCATATCTGTTTACCACCGCAAAGGCATTTCTGACATTCAGCTTTCTTTCCTTTGCATTGTCGATATCATGTTGTATTTTTGTCTTTTTGATTTTCACTATCAATTTTCTGAACTTCAGTCCCGTACAGGCTGAAATTTCTTTCGCTAACAATTCCGATTGATTATAACCTCTTTCATGATAACTCTTTTTTGACGGCGGAACGCAGGTAATTCTATCAAAGTCCGAAATGTTAAAATGATTTTCCAGTGCACAGCACATATATCGTGATAGACTTCTCGCATAGTCGGGACATTTTTGAAATTTCAGGTCAAGAACAGCTCTTTTGTATATTCCCTCATACAAAAACGGTGAAACACATCTGACATTATCTACTTCGTTGACCACATTGACGGGCTCTGTTTTTGGCTGACACTGCTCACAGGCTATACGATTGGGAGTAATCAGTCCGCCACAGTAAGGACATCGTACAGGGAAAAAACTGTGAAAAAAATAATCAGCTATCTTTCGGTAAAATTTCAAAATTATTCCACTTCCCTTATCAGAAATTCTTTCAGTGCAGAATATCGCAAAGTTTTACGGTTGTTTTCTACCATTCGGTAAAGTGTATTGCTGTTTCCCACAATGATAAGCAACTTCTTCGCTCTGGTAACGGCAGTATATAACAGATTTCTGTAAAGCAGTTGCGGGGGATTATTATATAATGGTATGATGACAGCGTTGAATTCGCTTCCCTGACTTTTATGTACAGTGACAGCATATGCCAGTTCAAGTTCAACGGCACTTTCCCCGTCATAGACCGCTACCTTGTCATCATA
>CACYBZ010000444.1 GCA_902772795.1 uncultured Ruminococcus sp.
GACAGATGCAATGAATGACAAGGGTGTTTTCCATTTTGACCTTCATTTCAAACTCGATGGACAAGAACTTGATGAAACTGTCGTTGCCGAAAGACAAATTCTAAAAAATCAACTGCTGAAATTTGATAATATCGAAGACAATTCCTGTACCATCAAACAAGGCGAAACCTTACAGATTGAAACAACAGCTTATCCTTGGAACGGATTAAAGAAACTTGTCTATGACGCAGTTCCTTATAATAAAAAGGATAAAGAAAGTTCTGTTACCGTTACAAGTGACGGACTGATTTCAGGTGTAAAAGTGGGAAAAAGTGTAGTATATGTAACAGATACATCATCGGGAACAGAAGACCGTATCTATGTAAATGTTGTAGACTCCGACTCGTCTAAGGTTACCTTTGACAGCGGTGAATATGGCATAGCCTATGGAATGGAAAACAAAAATATCCATGTCAAAAACGGAAAAACAGTGTCTGAACCTGATATACCGTCTGAGAGTGTGCCTTATTTCGGAGGCTGGTACACAGATAAGAGTTTCACAAAACCGTTTGATTTCCATACGCCGATTACGGAAGATATTACCCTCTATGCAAAGTGGACAAACCCTCCTGTGAATATTGAAGTCGGTAAGATTTTCTATGCGGGTGATTTAGTAAACTTTGGTGAGTACTATATTGTTTCCAATGACGAAAATGGTGAAGTATCTCAGATACCCGATAAATTTTCTGTGATTGGCAGACCGATATACTATCCTGAATATGGACAGTATGATATAATGGACATAAAATATAATACTCTTGCGTTTGTCACTTCCGAAGATTATGGTGAAAATGTCGGCTTGAAAGTAACAGGCGGTGACGGTACAAAGGAAAATCCGTTTACCTTTGAAATGGTGAAATCTGAAAAGATTACGCATACCGTTGCCTTCAACACGAACGGACACGGAACAGCTCCCGCAACGCTGAATGTTGAAAAGGGCAAAACCATTTCGGAAAAACCTGTATTGTCAGAAAGTGGCTGGATATTCGGCGGTTGGTATGTTGATGAAAAATGCACAGCAGTGTTTGACTTCAGTACACCGATAACCGAAGATATGGTTCTCTATGCAAAGTGGACGGAAGAAACAGTTATCCCCACAGAACCTCCCACAGAAACAACTTCTGAAAAACCTACAGAACTTTCCACAGAAACAGCTTCGGCAAAGCCTACAGAACTTCCCACCTCCAGACGGACAGAGCAACCCACAACCCCTACACAGCCTGTCAAATCCACAGAACCTGTCAATTCCTCTCCACAGAATACTTCATCAGGAAAGAGTGTACCATCAACCACAGACAGTACCGATGCAGTAATCTGGACGGCAATTATGATGATTTCGTGGGTAAGTATGACTATGCTGTACAGGAGAAAGAAAAAAAGACATTACAAATAAAAAAGAACAATCCATAAGTTCGGAACGTCTCTAAGCTAAAGAAATGCAGAGAATAGGTGGTGTGAATGTATCACTATAAATGCGGTAAGGTTCAGCTTTTTGGGGTAATTGCCTTTTCAGATGATATAATGTATAATGGAGCATACATCGGACAATAAGGCAAAACAGAGCGGTGTTTTTATGGCTTGGGTATTGCCTTATCCATTGAACCATTTAAGGGTACTTTTGACGGTAATGGTAAAACCTTGACTTTTAACTATACTGCCAAAGAAAACTATACGGCACCGTTCAGATTTATTGACGGAACAATAACTTCTCACGCATCAATCAGAAACCTTAATGTCGTCAGCAACATTACCTCCACAAGCTACAAACATATTGCAGGGCTTATCTCACTGCAAAGAGGATATGTAGATGTCACAAACTGCAATGTAACAGTAAATATCAGCAGTACAACCACTGCCAGTGACAAATCCTTATATCCTGCAGGTCTTGTCAGTCAGGTTGCTTCCGAAAATGGCAGTACACTGACCGTCAACTTGTACGGTAACCGTTAAATAAAATTTTCTGACAACAAACTTCTTAA
>CACYBZ010000445.1 GCA_902772795.1 uncultured Ruminococcus sp.
ACGCCCCTGACAGGGGTTCGGGGACAGCGTCCCCGACTATTTAAGGGCTTCGCCCTTAAAAATCCCACGGGGGACTCCGTCCCCTCGCCCCCCTGCCGACTTTTTGAAAAAAGTCGGACAAAAACTTTTATGGCTCACTTCGTTCGGATTGTTTTCCTTACGTCCTCCGAAATTTGCGAATGCAAATTTCGCCTTAAAGTTTCGGTCAAGCCTTTTCAAAGGCTTGTGGGGTCAAGGGGCAAAGCCCCTTGTGGATTTTTCAAGGGCAAAACCCTTGAAAAATCAGGTGGTAAGATGAAATTTTGTATTGAGTGTTTCATCAGGCTGAATGGTGACAACAATGGGACGATGAATGACATCGCATTTATACAGGGTGTCAGAAACAATATAGCCAAAAGAAAAAGTAGTATATTCATAAGATACGGTATTGATGGGATAGTTGGTTTCATCAGCGAATCTGGGAACATGAACTGTAACCGTTTTTTGTGCTTTGCGGTCAGCGTCAACGATTTGTGTAACAATATATTCACCGATTTCCTTACAGGTTTTGTAGTCCACATTGTTTGACGAAGTGACGTAATAGTTATGTGAGAAGAATACGCTGAAACTTACCGCAATATAGAGATAGAGCGGAAGAAATACCGTAAATATGCGGATATTCTGCAATACATACACCAGCATGACGATGAACAGTAAAAGAATGTACAGCATACAGCCAAACATGACATCTGCACGTAGAAGATAAAACAGAGCCGTTCGGGAAGCAAGCAGTATTTCAAAAACAGAGGTAACAGCCAGACAGTAGAGAAAACACAGAAAATAGCGGATACAGAGTTTATCCGAAACGCTTTTTTGTTTCCTTTTCACCAGAAAGACAATAGTAGCAAGAACAAATATACCAATAAAGGAAACGATAAACAGTTTGCTCAGATTAGTGCTGAAAAAAGAGAAAAATACTTTTACCGATTCTGTAATGGAACTTTGCCAGGAAGCATCGTTTACCATTCTGGAACGACCGCCGTTATACTCAAAGACAAGTGAAATCAGCCAGATAACGAGAGCACAACAATAGAAAAAAGTATATCGTATAGTGGTATAGAAGCATCTGAAAATCTGTTTTTTGTTTTTAGGGATTTGTCGGATAAAACAGACCAGTATTTTGTAGCTCATAAAAGAAATCAGAATAATGGTCTGGAACAAATCTGAAAAAACCGCAAGATATACTGCCAGAACGATTATAGCAACAGCGGTATAATGACGTTTTTTTATGTGACTGTCAACATTAGAGGTCAGAAAGAAAAACACTAGTCCTGCATTCCAGAGATTGGGAATGGCGTAGTAAAAGTAACAGGTGGTATACGATGCCATGAACATATGCTGATTTTTGAGATCACCTGAGATATATCTCAGAAAAACCATGAAATGCAGCAGGAAAAACAGAAACGATACGCTGATAATCTGAAATAAAGACAGACTGTATTTTTTTTTCAGAAACCGCACGAAAAGGAAAAAGTAAATCAGAATGAAAACACTGTAAAGAATTCCGTATCCGATAACGGTAGCGTCCATAAAGCCGAGGCGGAAAACGGGCATAAGCACATAGGCACAGAAATAAGTACACCAGCTCATCAGTGTTTCGGGTAATATACGACACGGATTCCATTCTTTCCACAGCGGAACAGCCAGCCTGTCATATGACGCATACAGCCAGTCATCAGAATTGAACAGTACCAACGGGTGGATTTTCAGAAATACCGTCAGCAGGAATCCGAATACCAGCAGAAAATAAAGGGTATACACAAGTTTTTCTTTGTATCTGGTCAAAAAAACACGCTCCTTAATTCTGACAACACAAAAGGAAATATTCATCTGAAAACAGATGTGATATTGCCGTCAGGCTTATTTCAGACTCAGAATGATATCGTCCACATCTTTACCCGGGGGAATCATGGGAAGAACATTGGCATCGGGAGAAATACGGAAGTCAATCAGGACAGGGGCATTCAGATTGACCGCCTTTTCCAGTGTCGGCTGAATGTCTTCGGAACGGGAAACGGAAAATCCGTCAATACCGAACGCCTTGGCAACGGCAACAAAATCGGTGGCACGGTGGGGGTCGGTGGAGGAAAAACGTCTGCCATAGAATAATTTCTGCCACTGTCTGACCATACCGAGAACACGGTTATTGAACACCATGACAATAACGGGAATATGATAACTTTTCAGTGTGACCAGTTCATTAAGATTCATATGGAAACTGCCGTCACCCGTCACAAGAAAGACTTTCTTGTCGGGATTGCCCATATAGGCACCGATAGCGGCACCCATGCCGTAACCCATTGTACCAAGACCGCCCGAAGTCAGAAACGTTCTGGGCTGTCTGAACTTACATTCCTGAGCTACCCACATCTGATGCTGTCCGACATCGGTAACGACAATGTCATCATCATTCCGCAGATTTTCCACAGCTCTTAAAATTTCCTGCGGGGTGATATAACCTTCTTCTTTCATTTCGGTGACGGTTTTGAATTCATTCAGTTTTGTTTTCCACGGTTCGTGATTCTGCTGGGAAAGTTTTCTGTTAAGGGCAACAAGAACAGGCTTGACATCGCCCAGGATACTTTTATCTACGGTGACGTTTTTATTGATTTCTTTTTTGTCGATATCAATCTGAATGATGGTAGCCTTTGCACCGAATTTTTTGGTATCGCCTGCCACTCTGTCGGAGAATCTTGCTCCTGCCACAAAAATTAGGTCAGCCTCTTTTATTGCCATGCCTGTTTCAATAACACCGTGCATACCGATATTTCCTGCAAACAGGGGGTGGTCGCCCGGAATACAGCCCATGCCCATCAGGGAACAGCATACAGGAGCATCAAGCAGTTCGGCAAATCTGGTGAGTTCTTTTGAAGAGTCACTCAGAATGACACCACCGCCTGCATAAATCGCAGGACGTTCACTTTTTTGCAATAAAGCCACAATTTCATCAATCTGATTTTCATCGACTTCGGAACATTCTGAGGTTTCTTCCTGACGGGTAATGACTTCTTTGACGTAATCTGTTTTCAGAACGGTAATATCTTTGGGTACGTCGATTAATACAGGGCCTTTTCTGCCCGATTCAGCGATACGGAACGCTTTTCGGATAGTGGGGGCGAGTTCTTCCATAGAAGATATCTGAAAACTGGCTTTGGTAATCGGTTTGACGATGTTGGCAATATCGACTTCCTGAAAGCTTGACTTGCCGAGTAATGCTCTGCCGACGTTGCCTGTAATAGCGACAAGAGGAATACTGTCCATAGAGGCTGTAGCGATACCGGTTACCAGATTGGTTGCCCCGGGGCCTGATGTGGCAATTACCACGCCTGTTTTTCCTGTTACTCTGGCATAGCCGTCAGCGGCATGGGAAGCGCCCTGTTCATGAGCTGTCATAACGTGTTTGATTTTGTCACTGTACTTGTAAAGTGCGTCATAAATTTCCAGAACAGCTCCGCCCGGATAGCCGAATACGGTATCAACTCCTTGTTCCAGCAGACATTCTGCAATAATCTCTGAACCCTTTAATTCCATATTTAAACAAATCCTTTCCCATATAGAAATCTTGCTTTACACAATAAAAATCATACAAATCAAATTGTATACGTTTCGGCTATATTTGTCAAGTTAATGGTAAAAACGTCAACGATTTTATTTTGGAATTTAAGGACTCTGCGCTTAAAAATCCCACAAGGGGACGCTGTACCCCTTGACCTCTGCCCACTTCTGAAAAAGCGGGGCAAAACGTTTCATGGCTCACCTTGTTCGTGGGCGGGGTTTACCGTCAGGTTCTGGTAACCATAAAATAAAGCCAAGTCCGAGGGGGAACTTGGCTTTATTTGGTGTGAAAAAGGTCAGAATTTAAATACGTCTTTCAATAAGGAATTCTGTTTGTCTTTGTCACTGAGATTAAGGGGGGTACCGTCTGTAAGGGTATAGCCTTTTCCGTCGGAAGTACCCTGATATTCGCCGACAACTTCAGGCCACACGATACCGATGTCAGGGTCATTCCATGCCAGACCGCCTTCATCGCCGGGGTGATAGAAATCTGTCACCTTGTAACAGAACTCAGCCTGTTCGCTCAGTACAAGAAATCCGTGGGCAAAACCCTCAGGAATGTATAATTGTCTGTTGTTTTCTGCGGTCAGTTCCACACCGAACCATTTGCCGTAGGTGGCACTTTGCTGACGTAAATCCACTGCAACATCAAAAACACGACCTTTGATGACTCTCACCAGTTTTCCCTGCGGAAAGTGTTTCTGAAAATGCAGTCCACGCAGTACGCCCTTGACCGACATGGACTGATTATCCTGCACAAATTCCATATTCATGCCGAATTCCGCCAGATCTTTTTTATTGTAGGTTTCCATAAAATAGCCACGGTTATCGCCGTGTACGGTAGGTTCGATAATACAGACACCTTCAAGCGGTGTTTTTGTCACTTTAATTTGTCCCATAGTCGGCACACCCTTTCAGTAATGAATTTCTTTCAGATAACGGCTGACGGCATCTTTCCAGTCAGGCAACGCCAGAAAGCCGTTTTCAGCGAGTTTGCTTTTGTCAAGACGGCTGTTTTTCGGACGTCTGGCTTTGGCAAGTCCGTATTCTTCTGTGGTAACAGGGATAACTTTCGTGTGATAATTTGCCTGACGGTAAATTTCGCAGGTAAAATCGTACCAGCTGATATATCCGCCTTCAGTGGTGGCATGATAATAGCCGTAGCGGTCGCTGGCACACATGGCAATGAGCAGTTTTGCCAGGTCAAACGTATAGGTAGGAGTTCCGATCTGGTCGTTGACGACCTTTACCGTATCGAATTTTTTACCGACATTCAGCATGGTTCTGATGAAGTTCTTACCGTTGACACCGAATACCCACGCAATTCTGACAATGAAATAACGGTTCAGCAATGTACTAACAGCAAGTTCGCCTTGTAGTTTGCTGTCGCCATAAACGTTCTGCGGTGCGAAAGTCCTGTCATCTGCCTGCCACGGTTGTGTGCCTGTGCCGTCAAAGACGTAATCTGTACTGATATATATCATTTTGGCATGGATTTCTTTACAGATACGGGCAATATTTTCTGTGCCGTGATAGTTGACATCATATACTGTCTGCCGATAAGGCTCCTCTTCAGCGAGGTCAACGGCTGTCCACGCTGAACAGTGAACGACAACATCAGGGCAGATATGTCGCAGTGTATCCGCCACGGTGGCAGAGTCGGTGATATCCATTCTGACATATGGGGCAGTAGCAACAGCGGAATTTTTTTCATTGCCGTTGTAACTGTCGGTAATGTCACTGCCGATGACTTCATGACCACACCTGACTGCCTCGTTGACAACGTCATGTCCAAGCTGTCCGTTGACACCTGTTACAAAAATTTTCATGATTTGCTCCTTCAGAATTGTTCAGCGATTGCTGTACATTTTTTCGTAGTAGTTGCGGTACTCTCCACTGATGATGTCTTCCCACCATTTGCGGTTTTCAAGATACCAGCGGATCGTTTTTTGAATACCGTCCTCAAATTTTGTTTCGGGAAGCCAGCCGAGTTCCTGATGGATTTTTGTGGGGTCGATGGCATAACGCATATCGTGTCCCTTGCGGTCCTTGACGAAAGTAATCAGCGATTCACTTTTGCCGAGTTTCCTGCAGATGAGTTTCACGATATCAATATTACGCATTTCGTTGTGTCCGCCGACGTTGTAGATTTCACCGACTTTGCCGTTGTGGATAATCAGGTCAATAGCTTTGCAATGGTCTTCGACATAAAGCCAGTCCCTGACGTTGATACCTTCACCATAGACGGGTAAAGGTTTGTCATTGAGGGCGTTGGCAATCATCAGAGGAATCAGTTTTTCGGGGAAATGATAAGGACCGTAATTGTTGGAACAACGGGAAATCGTTACAGGCAGACCATAGGTGCGGTAATAGGCAAGCACAAGAAGATCTGCTCCTGCTTTGGAACTGCTGTACGGGGAACTGGTATGTAATGGTGTGGTTTCCGTAAAGAACAGGTCAGGACGGTCAAGCGGTAAATCGCCGTAGACCTCATCGGTAGATACCTGATGATATCGCTGGATACCGTATTTCCGACAAGTATCCATTAAGACAGCTGTGCCAATGATATTGGTCTGCAGGAAAATTTCAGGCGTTTCGATGGAACGGTCAACATGACTTTCCGCCGCAAAATTCACTACAATATCAGGTTTTTCTTCTTCAAAGAGTGTTTCCACTGCCTTGCGGTCACAGATATCTGCTTTCACAAAGCGGAAATGTGCATTATTCATAACGCTTTTCAGTGTGGAAAGATTTCCGGCATAGGTAAGTTTATCCAGACAGATTATACGGTAATCGGGGTACTTTCTGAGCAGATGGAAAATAAAATTCGACCCGATAAACCCTGCACCGCCTGTTACAATAATGTTCATACAATAAAAAATCCTTTCTTTGCGTATAGTCAGAAGGCAAGAACTGACAGGAACAGAGAGTTTCCGAAATATTCCCGATTTTGGTTATTCGGTGATGTTCAGATACTTGCCGTCCAGGATAGCTTTCAGATATTGTCCGTACTGATTGTTTTTCAGTTGTTCATAGAATACAGTCATGTCTTCACGGGTTATCCAGCCGTTAAGATAGGCAATTTCTTCCAGACAGGCAATTTTTCTGTGCTGATGGGTTTCCACTGTCTTGACAAAATTGGTAGCGTCAACAAGACTTTCATGAGTGCCCGTATCCAGCCAGGTAAATCCCTGTCCGAGTAGTTCTACGGAAAGCGTTCCTTTTTCAAGATAGATACGGTTCAGGTCAGTAATTTCATATTCGCCTCTTGCAGACGGTCGGAGTGTTTCGGCATATTCCACCACATGACTGTCATAGAAATAAAGTCCTGTAACGCAGTAATTGCTTTTCGGATTTTCAGGTTTTTCTTCGATGGAAACAGCGTTACCGTTTTTATCAAATTCCACAATACCGAACCGTTCAGGGTCGTCCACATAGTAGCCGAAGATGGTTGCTTTCTGATTTTTTTCCGCATTTTCCACAGCGTTACTCAGACGTTTTTTCAATCCGTTTCCTGCAAAGATGTTGTCGCCAAGAATCATGGCAACACTGTCGTTGCCGATAAATTCCTTACCCAGCACGAATGCCTGAGCCAGTCCGTCAGGTGATGGTTGCACTTTGTAGGAAAGATTGATGCCTAAATGATGACCGTTTCCCAACAGATTTTCAAAGCGGGGTGTGTCTTGCGGAGTGGAGATAATCAGAATATCCCGTATTCCGGCATTCATCAGGACGGATAATGGATAATATATCATAGGTTTGTCATATACGGGTAACAACTGTTTTGACGTAACTTTTGTCAGTGGGTACAAACGAGTTCCTGACCCACCTGCAAGAACAATCCCTTTCATAATAAGAACCTCCCAATAATAATGGTACTTTTAAAATCACACCTATTATAATACTTTTCGTATCGTTTAGTCAACCGACAACGGAAAACTTCCTTTGTGATATATTGTCAGGGAAAATTTTTTCAACAGTTTAAGAGCTTCGCCCTTAAAAATCCCACTAACTTTTTGAAAAAAGTTGGACAAAAACTTTTGAGGCTCACTTCGTTCGGATTTTTCTCTTTACGTTGCCCGAAATCTGCGACAGCAGATTTCGCCTTAAAAAGTTTCGGTCAAGCCTTTTCAAAGGCTTGCGGGGTTCAGGGGCGGAGCCCCGATGGGGTTGAGGGGCAAAGCCCCTCACAGTTTA
>CACYBZ010000446.1 GCA_902772795.1 uncultured Ruminococcus sp.
AGTCTCCCCTGAAAGGGGAGATGTCAGCCAACGGCTGACAGAGGGGTAATAAAAATTAACTTAGTGCATATGGGGCAAAGCCCCTGATGAAATTTTCAAAGGCAAAGCCCCTGAACGCTGTCCTGTCGGACGCATGAAAAAAGTGGTATAACTGATTGGACAATTATACCACAAAAAAGCAGATTTTCCAACGGTATTGCTTACCGTTTTTCTTTTTTCTCATTCATATTATCAAGCTGTTTCCGAAGTTCGGCACGTTCCTTGATGTTTTCCACGAATTTTCTCGGCCCTACCACGATGAACACACTACTGACAAGCATACTCAGAATAAAGAACGTCAGATATTCGGGTGTGTTACACAGAAAAGAAATAATTCTCCATACCGTTTTCATGTCAAAGAACAGATATACCCCGATAATTACAGCAACTACCGACATCACAAGTACAGCTCCTGCCGAAGCGTCCTTGGCAATTTTAATCAGTTCCGATTGTTCTCTGGTGATGGCATCGCAGGTTTTCTCAACGGCGGTATTCAGAAGTTCAAGTGCCAGAACAATTCCGATAATCAGCCAGAGAATACAGATACGTTCCGTACTCAGATGATAAAACTGCGAGAAATACAGTACATATGTACCCACAACAAGGTGAATTCTCATGTTACGCTGGTCACATATACAACTCACCGTACCTCTGAAAGCATAAAACAGGCTTTTCAGAAATTTCACATTAAGTCCTCTCTTACATAGCTTGTGGAAGCAGGCAATCCCAGTAACGACATTACCTTTTCTTCTTTTTCTCTCATGCGAACTCTTTCCATGTTGTTGATGTGGTCGTAGCCCAGAAGATGAAGTACCGAATGTGCTGTAAGATAGCCGACTTCCCTTTGCAGAGAATGACCGTAACGCTGAGCCTGTTCCACGGCCTTTTCCATCGAAATCACCACGTCCCCGAGAATCTGAGCCCCTGTTTTCGGGTCAATATCGTACACGCCGTTTTCGCCCATGGGGAAAGAAAGAACATCGGTAGCACTGTCTTTGTCACGGTATTGCTTGTTGAGTGTATGAATTTCATCGTTATCGACAAAAGTTACGCTGATTTCCGCAATACCCTCAAAGCCCTCTAATTGCAGTACGGCATGACAACAACGTCTGACCAGCATTCGCAGTCCTGTGGGAATCTTCACCTTTTTCTGATTGTTAGTGATAATCACTCTTATTTTCTCCATTTTTTCGTTTTGCCTCCTCAACATTTCTCTCGTAAGCCCTGATAATATCCTGTACCAGCTTATGACGGACAACGTCACGTTCACTGAAATTGACACAGGTTATTTCATTAATATTCTTCAGAATTCGGATACTTTCCTTCAAACCCGATTTTGTGCCATTGGGTAAGTCAATCTGGGTAATATCGCCGTTGATAACCATCTTTGAATTGAACCCCAGACGTGTCAGAAACATCTTCATCTGTTCTCTGGTAGTGTTCTGTGCCTCGTCAAGAATAATGAAACTGTCATCAAGTGTACGCCCACGCATATATGCCAGCGGAGCAACTTCAATATTGCCTCTCTCGACATACTTGTGATAGGTTTCCGCACCCAGCATTTCAAAAAGAGCATCGTACAGCGGTCTGAGATAAGGGTCGACCTTACTCTGCAAGTCCCCGGGAAGAAATCCCAGTTTTTCGCCTGCTTCCACCGCAGGACGGGTGAGAATAATCCTGTTGACTTCTCCGCTACGAAAAGCCGTCACCGCCATGGCTACTGCCAGATAGGTTTTTCCTGTTCCTGCAGGCCCTACTCCGATGGTGATAATATTGTCTTTTATCGCCTGACAATATTTCTTTTGTCCGAGTGTCTTCGGTTTTACAGGTTTTCCTTTGGACGTAATGCAGATACAATCGCCTGCCAGCTGTTCGATTTTTTCTTCATTACCGTCATTCACCAGTGAGATACAATAGCGTACATTCTGTTCGCTGATGTGTTCTCCCTTGTTCATCAGGGAAAGCAGATTTTCAATGACTTTCTTTGCCTTGTCCACATTTTCAATCGCTCCGCTGATTTTCAACTGTGAGTCCCTTTCCACCACAGACACGGCGTATTCGTTTTCGATAATTTTTACATTTTCGTCAAAACTGCCGAAAAGTTCCACAATATTTTCAATACGGTCAATAACGATGATACTTTCCAATAACGATTCACCTTCATCACAATTCACACTCCGAAACTGTCAGCCATGACATTCCGAAATTACTATCATTGTAACATATTTTTTCTGTTTAGTCACTATTTTATAAAAATTTAATGCTGTTTTTTCAAAAATCAGCAATTCAGTAAAAACAGGATATCTGTTTTTGTGCAGTATAGATATAAAGATTTTTGATTTTAATGACAAATAGATATAATTTATGGTAGACAATCTTTAAGAAGGAATTCTGCGAAAACTGTTGCCGTCAGCGGAAATTTATGATACTATTGTATCAGAAGTCTGAGGAGGGTGACAAATATGGTGTGTTGCAGTAACAGTATGGGAATATTCGGACTGGAAACTTTTATGGTGAAGGTAGAAGCCGATGTGACGGAGGGATTTCCCTCTTTTGACATTGTGGGTCTGCCCGATACCGCCGTAAAGGAATCCAGGGACAGGGTACGTTCTTCGCTGAAAAACAACGGGTTTGATTTTCCTGGGGGAAAAATCACTGTCAATCTTGCTCCCGCCAACGTGCGTAAGGAGGGGTCGGTGTATGACCTGCCTATCCTTATGGCTCTGCTGAAATATTCGGGTGCGGTCTGTCGGGATATCAGCGACAGCGTTTTTGTCGGAGAATTATCGCTTAGCGGTGATGTTCGGGGAATCCATGGTGTTCTGCCGATGGTCATTCATGCCAAAGAATGTGGATTTCACAATATTTTTATCCCTTTCGACAATAAAAACGAGGGAGCAGTTATTCAGGGAATCCATGTGTTTGCGGTAAAGAATATCCGAGAAATTTTTCAGCATTTCAACGGACAGAAACCGTTAAGTCCGTCCGTATACGAACCGTTCGACGACCGTACCACCGAAAACGGTACTGTTCCTGATTTCTGCCAGATTAAGGGTCAGGCAATAGCGAAAAGAGCTGTGGAGATTGCGTGTGCAGGTATGCACAATCTGTTGCTTATCGGGTCGCCGGGGTCAGGAAAAAGTATGCTTGCCAAGCGAATCCCGACCATTCTTCCTGACATGACATTTGAAGAAACTATCGAGACCACCAAGATTTATTCTGTGGCAGGTCAGCTTGCCGAAAATCAGGGACTTGTGACAACACGACCGTTTCGTGCACCTCATCATACCATTTCTGTGGGCGGACTGTCAGGGGGCGGTACTATTCCCAGACCCGGAGAAGTGTCGCTTGCCCATAACGGTGTACTTTTTCTGGACGAACTTCCCGAATTTTCCAAATCAGCTCTTGAAGTACTGCGTCAGCCTGTCGAGGACGGTAAAATTACGATTTCCCGTGTCAGCGGAACCGTATCGTATCCTTGTAATATCATGCTTGTCGTGGCAATGAATCCCTGTCCTTGTGGTTATTTCGGCAACAGTCAGCATAAGTGCATCTGTACAAAGAAAAAAGTCATGAACTATCTGGGAAAGGTTTCAGGCCCCTTGCTGGACAGAATTGATATTCAGGTAGAGGTTGCTCCTGTGGATTTCAAGTCGCTGAGTTCCCGACAGCAGGCGGAAACGTCTGCCGAAATCAAAGAAAGGGTCAAAAAAGCCCGTGCCATGCAGGTTCAGCGTTTTTACGGAACATCGGTAAGTTGTAATGCGGATATCCGTGCAGGCATGGTCAATTATTACTGTATCATGGACGACCGAGCCAGAACCATGCTGGAAAAGGTGTTTGACGTTCTGGGACTTTCTGCAAGAGCGTATGATAAAATTCTGAAAGTTGCCAGAACAATCGCCGATTTGGATAACAGCGATATTATCAGACAAAATCATATTGCAGAGGCGGTGCAGTACCGTAATCTTGATAAGAAGTACTGGCAAAGTGAAAGCTGATTTGTTTCAAGGGTTGCACCCTTGAAAATCCTGCTTCAAGGGTTGCACCCTTGAAAATCCTGCTTCAAGGGTTGCACCCTTGAAAATCCTGC
>CACYBZ010000447.1 GCA_902772795.1 uncultured Ruminococcus sp.
TCAGCGGAAGTGGTGTCATTATGGCAAAAAGTAAAGGTACGGTTAAAATCACAGGAAAAACTTACAATGGAAAAACACAGACTTGTACAGTAACCGTAAAATAATCGACATACAAAACCAATTATTCTAAAGATTGCAGGAAAACTTAAATTCTTGCAATCTTTAGAATTTGTTAAAATAAAATGAAAAGGGTAGTGAAAAAATGAAATATTCAAAGAAAATTATATCCGCATCATTAGTAGTACTTATGTTACATGGGATTTGTTTAACAAGTGCGGTGAGCGTATCAGCATATGGAACGACAGTTTATGAAACAAAGACAGTTGAAAATGCGGAAGAAAGTATTCTTGATAGCGAGATTACTGAGGTGGAACAAACACAAAAAATCGCTACAGAAAATGAAGAAAGTACAGAAGTGCTGTCCGAAAGAGAAAACATACCTGAAGATGAAATTTTAAGTATTTCCCTTAACAGGAAAAGTCTGATAGTGGGGGTCGATGAAACCTTTAATTTTGTCTGCACAACCGATAAAGGGAAAATTGCTGATGTTACTTATACATCAAGTCAGACAGAAGTAGCCATTGTAGACAGTAATGGTAATATGAGAGCACTGTCAACCGGAACAGCAGTAATTACTGCAAAGACTATAAATGGTAAGGAAGCTAATTGTCGCATAACAGTTAAAAATGCACCGACAAGCATTTCTATCAATCGTAAGAACAGTATTATGGGACTGGGCGAAACATTTTATCTTGAAGGTAGTCTGCCGAACGATGAAGCGTCAAGAGTAATGACATTTTCATCAGGTAATCCAAGCGTGGCAACCGTTAATGAAAGCGGAATTGTGACGGCAAAATCCATAGGAACAGCGATTGTCAGTATTACTACATATAATGGTCAGAAAGCAACTTGTCGTGTAACAGTAAGAAAAGCTCCGACATCTATTGATTTCAATCACAGAGATGTTACATTGGCAAAAGGTGAAACACTTTATCTTGAGAGTCTGTTCAATACAGGAGAGTATGCCCGAACAGTTACCTACAATTCACCAAATAAAGCTGTTGCAACTATCAGCGGAAGCGGTGTGATTATGGCAAAAAATACAGGCACGGTAAATATAACGGGCAAAACCTATAACGGCAAATCAGCTACTTGTAAAGTAACAGTCAAAAATGCTCCTGAAAATATTCATTTCAACGATAGTTCTGTTACGATTGAAAAAGGAAAATCGTTTAATACATCATTGATTTTCAATAAAAATGAAATTTCCAATCAGATAAAATACCGCTCAAAAAATCCGTATATTGCCAAAGTAGACAGTAAGGGTATCATTACGGCAATTAATGGTGGTCAGACAAGCATTATTGCGGAAACATTCAATGGAAAACAAACAGAATGTACTGTTACTGTTATAGAAATGCCGACAAAAATTACAATGGAAAAAGATTATCTTATGTTGGGTATAGGTGAAGTATGCACTCTTAAAGTGAAATCAGATAAAAAACCAATCATTTTGAATGCGGACAGCGATAAACCATCTGTTGCCAGTGTAACTATGGAAGAAAGCAGTTGCAAAATCACAGCTAAAAGCAAGGGGGTTACTTTTGTAACAGTTTCCTCATTGAATGGTATCAGTGCCAGATGTAAAATAGTGGTAAAATCAGCTCCGACAGAGATTTTTCTCAATAAAACAGAACTCACATTGGGAGTTAATGAAACTTTTCAGCTTGATGGTCATCTTGAACACAGTGAAAGTGCTACAATTACCTATTCATCAAGTAATCCGTCTGTAGCAGATGTTGACAGCAAAAACGGAATGATAACGGCTCATAAAACAGGAACGGTTCGGATTACAGCAAGTGTCTATAACGGTGTAAAAAATGTTTGTAATGTTACAGTAAAATCAGCTCCCACACAGCTATATCTGAATAAAACAGAACTGACACTGAATGTAGGTGAAACCTTTGACCTTAACAGCAGTCTGAAAAACGGAGAAGGGGCTTATCATATTCTTTATTCATCAGATAATTCGTCTGTGGCAAGCGTAAAATCAGCAGGTGGACTGGTAACAGCACTTAAAGAGGGAACAGCAACTATTACAGCAACTGCCTATAATGGAAAGAAAGTAAGTTGTATTGTTACGGTTATAGATGGTGTACCGATTACCACAGTAGTGGGGTCTGTTATTAAAGATAAGCCTTTATGGGCGGCAAAAACTGTTGGTAATTTTAATGCTGGAACGGTATTCAGAAAAATTTCGACTGAGGGTAACTGGATTAAAATTAAATACAATGATAATATTGCATACATTTATAACCGAGCTGTTAATAACAAAGCGAACTATTCTACAATTTCTGAAACAACTTTGGGAGCATATGTCGATGACTGGTTTTTCTTAAATGGGACAAGTATAGACAGAATTTATTACTATGCAAGAGGAATGAGTTATATGTCTATGGCAGAAGGTTCAAGTATAGAGAGTATGTGTGTTTATATTCTTCGTTACAGAACAGGAGCTTGTTATCAGCGTGCAGCAATTCTATACTATATGCTAAATCGTGCAGGATATGAAGTAAAATATGTTAAAGGTGTAGATTATTATACGGGAGGTAGTCCGCACAGATGGTGTATGATAAATACCGCAAGTGGTTGGCGACATATTGACCCCACTCCTGTTATTGGATTGCCGAGTTTTTATCTGGTGACAGATTATGCCATAAGTCCTTATTTTGGTTGGGACAGAACGATTTATCCGAAAGCAGTATGAGGTGAGCTATGGTTTTTAGTTCAACAGTGTTTTTATTTCTTTTTTTCCCTATTACTTATTTATTGTATCGGATTATACGAAACTTTACTGCCCGTAATGTCATTCTTACTGTAACAAGCCTGGTGTTTTATGCTTACGGAGAACCTTTTGCTGTTATATTAATGTTGTTTTCCATTGTGATGAATTATAGTTGTGGTTTGTTAATGAGCAATCAAAAATGGAAAAAACCTGTACTGATACTTTCTGTGATTGCCAACCTTTTATTGCTTGTTATATTCAAATATCTGGGATTTTTAGTATCACTGTTCAATCAGATAACAGGGTTAATCTTGCCCATACCCATAATTGATTTACCTATAGGAATTTCTTTTTTTACATTTCAGGCAATGTCTTATGTGATTGATGCGTACAAAGATGAAAAGCTGATAGAAAAAAACATTTTGCATATTTGTTTGTATATATCGTTTTTTCCACAGCTAATAGCTGGACCCATTATTAAATTTTCTGATGTGGCTTTGCAGATAAAACAACGAACACATACTACAGAAAAAACTGTTTACGGAGTACAGCGGTTTATATGCGGACTTTCTAAAAAGCTGATAATTGCCAATAGTATGGCAGTTCTTACAGATAATGTTTTTTCATTAAATGCACAGGAAATGAATTTACCGTCTGCGTGGATAGGAGCATTATGTTATGCCTTGCAGATTTTCTTTGATTTCAGTGGATACAGTGATATGGCAATAGGACTGGGAAAAATGTTCGGTTTTGATTTCAAGGAAAATTTCAACTATCCTTTTTCTGCATTAGGTATGACGGATTTCTGGCGGAAGTGGAATATTTCCGTATCAACATGGTTTAAAGAATATGTCTACATTCCTTTAGGTGGAAACCGTAAAGGAAAATTACGAACGGGTATCAATAAATGTATTGTCTTTTTTCTGACAGGCTTATGGCATGGGGCAAATCTGACTTTTATTCTTTGGGGAATGATACACGGATTTTTCTTGTTAATGGAAAATTATGGAATAATTCCCATTAAAAAAGCTCGTAATATTGTTTCAAAAATAGCAGTACATTTTTATACTATTTTGATTTTTGTGGTAACCTTTGTTATTTTTAGAGCAGATACCATTACGCAAGCGTGGGAAGTTATTCGCAATATGTTTGTTGGGAATCTGTTAGTCAATGCAGATGTGGCAAAGAATGTTTATGGAATGATAACACCGTACTTTATTCTGACTTTCTTATTGGGAATACTGTTTTCTACACCAATTATTCCTACAATCAATGGTAAACTTACCGCTAAAAGTAGAGATACAGCGGTGATTGTTTCCTGTACAATAACAATGCTGTTGTTTGTGCTTTGTATTTTCAGTCTTGCCACAGCGGGATATAATCCGTTTATTTATTTTCGTTTTTAAAGTCAACGGAAAGGAGTAAAATCACAATGAAGATTATTCAAAGAATATATATTGTATTATTTGTAGTTCTGTGTTGTTTACCACTTTCTTTGTGGACATTTTTCAAAAATGATGTGCCGATAGGAAAAACAGCATTGACAGAATTTCCTGAATGGTTTGACGAAAATGGTATACCTGACAAAAATTTTTCGGATAAATTTGATATGTATTTTACTGAACATCTGATTTTCAGACCGCAATTGGTATCCTGCGATAATTATCTTAAATCACAGTTACTCAAAAGCAATACCGCTAATGTCATAAGCGGTAAAAACGGCTATCTTTTTTCGATTGATACATTGGACGATTATACAGGAAAGACATTCTCTGAAAGAAAATGTCACAATATTGTTCAGACTGTAAAACTTATACAGGAAAAAGCTGAACACACTGGCAATCGTTTTGTATTTACTGTTGCACCCAATAAAAATACAATTTACTCCCAATATATGCCTGACAGATATAAAAAAGGAAAAACAAGCAATCTTGACTTACTGGAAACACTTTTTGAAAAATACGGTGTTTGTTACTGTAATTTGAAAAGTGTACTGCAATCGGTTGATAATGAACTATATTTAAAAAGAGATACCCACTGGAATAACTTAGGTGCGGTATACGGTGTCAATGCGTTGGTGGAAAGTGTTGGTAAAGAACATAAGAACTATAACGGACAATCCTATATTTATGAGAAAAAATGGCGTGGCGATTTAGATAAAATGTTGTACCCTTATGGCGGAATGTACGATAATCAATATTACTTTTCTCATAATTATAACGACTTGGTTTTTCTTATGCCTATGCTTGGTAATGATAAGTACGCTGTCATGGAAGAACTGATGAGCGATGCAGAAAAAAATGATGCTATGATAAAAACACTCAACAATAAAGCTAACGGCAATTTGTTGATGATAAGAGATTCTTTTGGGCGTGCGATGTTGCCATATCTTACTGAAAATTATCGCTGTACCGAAATTACTCGCTCACAGCCGTTTTCTCTGCTGACGCTTACTGAAAATACTGATGTTATCTATGAGATTGTCGAAAGAAATCTCGGCAATATTGTCAAATCAGCCCCCATTATGTCGGCAGAAGAATGTGAAATGCCGACAATCACAGAAACTATCCCTTACAATACTAACCGTTTCTATGCCAATACGACAGATTCGTATATCAAAATATACGGAACACTAAGCGAAAAGTATTTTGATACAGACAGTGAGATAAAAATTTGTCTGACAGCTGAAAATTTTTCAAAGACATTCAATGCTTTTCCGATTTGCGAATATGAACTGATGAACATAGAAAATTCTGATTACGGTTATTCTTTGATGATAGCTAATGATATTCCTGAAGGAACATACAGTATATCCGCATTTGTCAGCAAAAGCAATGGCGAATATATCAGTACAGGTACTTTAGGAAAATGGACAAAATAAAAGGAGATTGTAAAAATTGAAGAAAAGAATGTTAATTTTTATGGCAATGGTTGTTGTAAGTATGAGCTTACTGACTTCTTGTGGTGAAGAAGAAAATACAACCCAAACAGGAACAATAGAAATTACTACACCAACCGTAACCGAAAACACGACACAAAAAGTTTCTGAAAAATCTACGCAGAAAACCACCGAAAAAACAACACAAAAATCTACACAGAAAACTACCGAAAAAACAACACAGAAATCCACACAGAAACCTACACAAAAACCCACACAGCAGGAACAGTTTAATAATACAGTTCAGCCGACACTAACCGAACCTGTTACTGATAATTATGTACCTATTCAACCGCAGACAGAAACACCTCAGCAGATAATTGTTCCAGATACGCCGAACATTCCTCAGGATAATCCACCCATAACGGAGATTCCGACAGAAGCACCGCAGACAGTATCAGAATTTACTGTAAATGATGTATGTGTGGTATATAAAAATACAACGATAATGTTGGATAAATCATTTAGCGAGATAAAATCGTCACTGGGAACACCCGATGCTACACAGGAAAACCCTAATTGTGGATTGAGTGATAATGGTAAAGGTTTTGTCTATACCTATGGAGCATTAACTATTAATACTTATATGAAAAACAATACGGAATATGTAGAAACTGTACAGTGTATGAATGGTGGAGATGTTACTACGGGTAAAGGTATAAAACAAGGAAGCAGTGTTTCTGACATCAAAAATCAGTATGGTACACCATTAACAGAAGACGATTATGTGATACAGTATACGGCAGACGGAAAAAATATGATGTTGTATATGGAAAACGGCAATGTTATCGGTATGTTTTTAGGAAGATAGTATTTTTCAACAATTGCCAAGTTTTAATTTTTAGCAATCTATACGGTAATTTAATAATAAACATATATATTTTCGGTAGTAATGGTAAATACAGACTGTGGAAATAACATCTCTTATAGTTTATACAATATTGTGAGAAAATTTTTGTTTATATTAAGTGGTTTGATGTGAAAAAAGATTGCTTTTTATTGGAGTTTTATGGTAAAATAAATTCAAGTGATTTGAAAAGTTTGGGGTGATGTAATTATGGGAAATTTTTTAGAAGACAGTAATAACAGTCAGAATAATTTATTAAAGAGGAGATGTAAATAATATGAAAAAATTTTTAAGTCTGTTGTTATCAGCAATAATGACGGTGTCTATGTGTACAGTGAGTGGTGTATCAGCATACGACACAAACACACTGGAAAGTCGGGCACAGACACAGCAACAAAACAGTGGTGACAGTGTTTACGGAGATTTTCAGTATACAGTATCAGATGGTAAAGTAACCATAACAAACTATACAGGCAGTGCAACAACCGTAAGTATACCATCAAAAATAGAGGGCAAGCCTGTAATAAGTATTGGGGATAGTGCATTTTATGGTTACAGCAGTTTAACAAGTGTAGAAATACCAAACAGTGTGACAAGTATTAGGTATTATGCATTTTCTCGTTGTAGCAGTTTAGCGAGTGTAGAGATACCGAACAGTGTGACAAGTATTGGGGATCATGCATTTTCTGTTTGTAGCAGTTTAACGAGTGTAACGATAGGAAACGGTGTGACAAAGATTGGATGTCGTGCATTTTCTGATTGTAGCAGTTTAATGAGTATAAATGTGTATAGCAACAATACAAATTACAGCTCTACAAATGGAGTGCTATTTAATAAAAATAAAACTGAATTTATCCTTTATCCCGAAGGCAATAAGAATGCAAGTTATATGATACCTAACAGTGTGACAAAGATTGATGAATATGCATTTGAGGATTGTACTAACTTAAAGAGTATAACTATACCCAACAGTGTAACAAGTATTGCGTCTTACGCATTTTGGTATTGTAGTAAATTAACAAGTGTAGAGATACCTAATAGTGTGATAAGTATTGGAAATGAGGCATTTTATAAGTGTAGTGGTTTAACGAGTGTAACGATAGGAAATAGTGTGACAAGTATTAGGTATCGTGCATTTGATGGTTGTAGCAGTTTAAAGAGTATAACGATACCCAACAGTGTAACAAGTATTGGGTCTTGTGCATTTTGTGATTGTAGCAGTTTAACAAATGTAGAGATACCGAACAGTGTGACAAGTATTGGTGATGGTGCATTTTCATGTTGCAGCAGTTTAACGAGTGTAGAGATACCGAACAGTGTGACGAGTATTGATTGGGAGACATTTTATAAGTGTAGCAGTTTAACGAGTGTAGAGATACCGAACAGTGTGACAAGTATTGGGTATGGTGCATTTTCATGTTGCAGCAGTTTAACGAGTGTAGAGATACCGAACAGTGTAACAAGTATTGGGGATTGTGCATTTGGATATGATGATAATTACAGCCCAACAGACGGATTTACCATTAAAGGCACAAAAGGTTCAGCTGCTGAAAAATATGCTAACAAATGTAGTAGTTTTATATTTGTAGACATTTCAGCAATAATAGAAGTAACAGGAATAAATTTAAATAAGACTACTTTATCCCTTGATATAAATAAAAGTGAAA
>CACYBZ010000448.1 GCA_902772795.1 uncultured Ruminococcus sp.
GTCAAGACAGGAAAAATCAAAGAAATTTCCGATGTGCGTGACGAAACAGGACTGGACGGATTGAAACTCACCATTGACCTGAAAAGAGGTACAGACCCTGACAAACTCATGCTGAAACTCTATAAAATGACACCCCTGGAGGACAGTTACAGTTGTAATTTCAACATACTGATAGGCGGTGTTCCCAGAGTTATGGGCATACGTGAGATTTTACAGGAATGGATAGCTTTCCGAACCGAATGTGTCAGACGCAGAACCAACTTTGACCTGAACAAGAAAAAAGACAAACTGCATTTACTCAAAGGTCTGCAGGCCATTCTGACGGACATCGACAAGGCGGTAAAAATCATCAGGGAAACACAGGAAGAAAACGAAGTTGTTCCCAATCTGATGATAGGTTTCGGCATAGACGAGATACAGGCGGAATATGTTGCCGAAATCAAATTGCGTCACCTGAACAGAGAATACATCTTAAAGCGTACCGAAGAAATACAGGCACTGGAAAAAGAAATTGCCGAACTGGAAAGTATCGTTGCCGATAACCGAAAAATCAGAAAAATCATTATTAAGGAACTCACCGAAGTCGGCAAAAAATACGGACAGCCACGAAAAAGTATGCTGATTTATGCTGACGAAATCCGTTATGCCGAAGATACGGAAGAAGAAATTCCTGATTATCCCGTCAATATATTCTTCACCAGGGAGGGATACTTCAAAAAGATAACACCGCAGTCGCTGAGAATGAGCGGTGAACAGAAATTAAAAGACGGTGACAGCATCAAATTCAGTGCTGAAACCACCAATTCTGCCGAGTTGCTGTTCTTTACCGACAAAGCCCAGGTATACAAAGCCAGACTCAGCGATTTCAAAGAAACGAAAGCCAGTGTATTCGGTGACTATGTGCCTGCCCGTCTTTCCATGGACGAAGACGAAAAAGCCTTGTTTGTCGTGCTGACAAAGAATTATCAGGGAACAATGCTGTTTGCGTTTGAAAACGGAAAAATTGCCAAAATTCCGCTGTCGGCATACGAAACGAAAACCAACCGCAAAAAGCTTACGGGAGCATACAGCGACAAGTCCCCGCTTGTAGATATTCTCTATACCGAAGAAGACAGCGAAGTGGTTGTTACGTCCAGTAACGGCAGAGTATTACTGTTCCATACGGGAATGTTGGCGGAAAAATCGTCACGGACGACCATCGGGGTAAATGTCCTTACACTGAAGAAGAATCAGCGTCTTGTCAAGGCAGAACTGTATGTCGAAGGACGGTTTACCAAACCTGACCGCTATCGTACAAAGAACATTCCCGCAACGGGAGCAACACTTTCGGCAAGTGACAAGGCAGAGCAACTCAGTCTGCTGTAAAAAAATTCGGAAGAATACTTGTCAAAATCTTATATTTATGTTATCATGAAAAATGACAGATTAGCTATAACGGAAAGGTGGTAGAGAAAATGTTAGTAGTAGACTATATCATCGGAGCATTGTTAATTATCTTTTCGATAATCATGATATTCGTGGTTATTCTTCAGGAAGGAAACTCCAAAGGAATAGGCGTTGTTACAGGCGGTGCCGATACATTCTTATCCAAGAACAAGGCAAGAACACTCAACAGCAAACTTGCCCGCTGGACAAAAGTTCTGGCAATCGGTTTTGCTTTGCTGGTCATGGCTATCAACATCGTAGACCATTTTATGCACTGATTCTGTTTATCAGACAACGGCGGAAATTTTTCCGCCGTTGTTTTCGTTGCCCGAAAAAAATCTTTTTCCCTGCTTGACAACGGTGAAAAGATATGCTATAATCACTCAGGAAAATAAAGAAAGTCAGATAGGTACTTTCACCTATGGAGTTCCGTCTTGCATAGGTCAATGATTGAGAATTGCACATACCTTGCAGTATGTTGAATTTGTGTTGTCATGCAGACGGGTGTTTTATCTGTCTGCGTTTTATTTTTTGATTAATTTTTGGAGGTGCTTAACCATTAGCTACAAGGAACTACAGATTAATGACGAAATTCGAGATAAAGAAGTACGGGTAATCAACTCGGACGGTTCACAGTTGGGACTTATGTCAGCGTCTAAGGCGTTACAGATAGCCGAATCTCAGAATATGGATTTAGTCAAGATTGCACCGCAGGCGAAACCGCCCGTGTGTAAAGTAATGGACTACGGAAAATATCGTTTTGAACAGGCAAAAAGAGAAAAAGAGGCAAAGAAAAATCAGCGTGTCATTGATGTCAAGGAAATAAGACTGTCATTGAACATTGATACACATGATTTCAATACCAAAGTGAACCAGGCTACAAAATTTATTAAAAGTGGCGACAAGGTAAAGGTATCCATAAAGTTCAGAGGCCGTGAGATGGGACACCCTGAAATCGGTAAGGACAATATGGACAGATTCGCACTGGCTATGCAGGAGATAGCGGTGGTGGAGAAACCTGCCAAACTTGAAGGACGCAATATGATTATGTTCCTGGCTCCAAAAAGCGGTAAGTAATCAGGCAAATCAAGGAGGAAAAAATTATGCCCAAAATAAAAACCCATAGTGGTGCAAAGAAACGTTTCAAAGTATCAAAGAACGGAAAAATCATAAGAGCACACGCTAACAAAAGTCACATTCTCAACAAGAAGACCACAAAGCGTAAAAGAGGATTAAGACAGACAACAATAGCTGACAAGACCAATGTAGCACAGCTCAAGAGATTAATCCCTTATAAATAATCATTTCCTATTGAGCGTATAATTATTTTGAATAAAATCTCACGGAGGTAGAAGAATGGCTCGTGTAAAAGGTGCGATGATGACTCGCAAAAGAAGAAAGAAAGTATTGAAACTCGCAAAGGGATACTGGGGAGCGAAGAGTAAGCACTTTAAGATGGCAAAACAGGCTGTCATGAAGAGCGGAAACTATGCGTATATCGGACGTAAGCAGAGAAAGAGAGATTTCAGAAGACTTTGGATTACCAGAATTTCTGCAGGTTGTAAGATGAACGGCACAAACTATTCAACATTTATGAATGGACTCAAGAAAGCAGGTATTACTCTCAACAGAAAGATGCTTTCTGAAATTGCAATAGCTGACCCTCAGGCATTCACAAAGTTAGTTGAGCAGGCAAAGAACGCTTAAAGAAAAAAAGAATTTTGTTATTGCGTTTGGGAGAAAACGAACTCTCAAACGCAATTTTTTAACGTGAGTTTGGTTTGAGAAGGTTATGCTTGAAAATCCCATCAAAGAACCTTGCTTCTGAATCGGAACGGTCTGCCACAGTTGGAATGATTTTCTTATCGTATAGCTGTGACAATTAAAAGTTTTGTCCACTTTTGGGGGAGTGGTGGGGTCAAGGGGCAACGCCCCTTGTGGGATTTTTAAGGGCAAAGCCCTTAAACTCCCCAAA
>CACYBZ010000449.1 GCA_902772795.1 uncultured Ruminococcus sp.
CTTCCTTATTAGACAACTTGATATTTGGGAGAGGTCGATTTTCGACCTCTTTTTTTGGTATTAACGCAGGATTATTTGGCGGTTACCCTCAATCTCAACTTTACATAGATTCATTGCTGTATTAACGTCAAGATTATTGGTTCCTTGAATGGTCGGAATTTTTGGCAGAGTCACACTTAGGTTGATATCTTCAGTATATTCTTCAAATGTTTCAGGGGGAATGCTTCCTTTTGTAATCATAAAAGATTGTTTAATCTGATTAAAGGTAGTAGCTGTATTATAGATAGAACAACTGATTACCGCATAATTATATCCACTGACATCAAGCACACCACCATTGCTTGTCGTTCTAGATGCAGTATTGCCTACAGTTGGATAATTCATGCTTAATCCTATACGATAAATGTTATTATTCAGCAAAGATATATCTCCAAACAGGTATAATGTTGATATTTCTGATATATCAATTATCGAAGAGATAACTTTGTTGTTGATCTCATATTTATTATTTGAAGATACCATAATATGGGAATTCCATTTTGCTAAATTTTTCGTAACAATGCACATTTTCTGCTCAGAAAAATCCAGGTAGTCCGCCGCATCACCTACTTTTTTCAAAGGTTCAGGTAAATAGATATTTGTAGTGATGTTATTTAATGCTATCGGTACACAATACTCGCCGGAATGTTCACCATCTGTAACGGAATCACCAACTGACTCCCCGTTAACCGTATTACCATAAATTCTATAATTTTTCAGCGGTCTGCCATTGCTTTCAAAAATGAGTGGTGGTGTACCGCTGATTTTTGTTGTTTCTCTGACAATTCTCGCATGACGATGCCACATTAATTCGACAAGTTCCAGATCACTTCGGATATTGAACTCATACCAGTAATCCTTACCACGATGATACGCATATATTTTTCCTGAACCTGCTGTTTTGTGGTCAAGAACAAAGGCAAGTGCACCTGTACAGAAATTAAAAGACTGTCCTTTGGGAAGATATGATGCAGCAACAGTTCTGGTCAGCATACTGTTAAGTTTGGGTATATCCTCAGCGATTAAATATAAAATATTGGGGTCGGAAGGATTTTGTTGTATGTTTCCGAAATCAGGAGCCATATCCTCATTAAAAATCATTCCAAGTTTGATTACTTTGTTCATATATTATTTCCTCTTTGTTTTTTTGCAATTGCCACTCCCTGTCGGAATAGTATCTGCATATTGTCAATTATTCGTTCGGAATTGTTTCGTACCAATGATCTGTACTGCTATGGTAGACATACATTGATCCGGTTTCTTCTGAGAGCCAGTCGAGAACATATGCAGTATCACCTGTACGAAATGTAAAGGAACTGATATTGTCGAGATACAACGCAGCTGCTGTTTTGGTAAGCATAGCGTTCAGTTTAGGAATGTCTTCAGCCAGAAGAAACAGCACACGTCTGGACGAATTCCATTCAATATTTCCAAAATCGGGGGCAGTACTTTCATTGAATAACATTCCGAGTTTATTTTCTTTGTTCATAGATAATTTTTCTCCTCAAAATATAGTTTTGAAAAGGATTTTACCAGCAAATAAAATGAAATATTTAGATACAAAAGCTGTATAAGCGTTCAAATTATGTTGGTATTATTAACCGCTTTCACTATATCCTCTGAAATGAGAGCTTTTTTGACTTCTATAGGTCAAGTTTTTATTATAACCATTTTCTTATTTTTAAAAGTTTATAAATTGTTGTAAAATATCTGGCTGTGATACTTGAAAATAAGTAACATTGACTATGAATTGTTTCGGAAAAAAATAGAATAAATCTGTTATTTGTAGTATAATTAAGGTGCAAGGATAGAAAAAATCCAGCCGTTCAGAAAAATTTGTGTCGCTTTTGAAAATTTGTTTTGGCAGAACGTAATATTCTATCGTATTAATGATTGGTCTGTCAACAATTCCACACATCAAACCAACAGAAAGGTTTTCGATATTATGAATATTGTATTATTGTCCGGTGGTTCTGGAAAAAGACTCTGGCCACTTTCAAATGACATTCGCTCAAAGCAGTTTATAAAGATTTTCAAAACAGATAACGGTGATTATGAATCGATGGTTCAGCACGTTTACCGTCAGATAAAGAAAATCGACAGCGATGCAAAGGTGACTATCGCAACCTCAAAAACACAGGTTTCAGCCATACACAATCAACTCGGTGATGATGTAGGAATATCCGTTGAGCCTTGCAGACGTGATACATTCCCGGCTATCGCTCTGGCTACGGCATATCTTCATGATGTGCTTGGTGTGGCGGAAGAGGAGGCAGTTGTTGTATGTCCGGTTGACCCTTATGTTGAAGATGATTACTTTGCAGCACTCAAGGTTCTTGGCGAACAGGCAGACAAGGGCGAGGCTAACCTTGTTCTGATGGGTATAGAGCCGACTTATCCCAGTGAGAAATACGGATATATTATCCCGCTGAGCAAGGACGAAGTAAGTTCTGTTTCAGCTTTTAAAGAAAAGCCGGACACAAGGACAGCTGAAAGCTATATTGCACAGGGTGCACTCTGGAACGGCGGTGTATTTGCATATAAGCTGAAATATGTTCTTGAGCGTGCTAATGAGTTGATTGGTTTTACGGATTACAGCGACCTTTTGGCAAAGTATGATACTTTAACCAAGATCAGCTTTGACTATGCAGTTGTAGAAAAAGAGAATAAAATTCAGGTTATGCGTTTCAGGGGACAGTGGAAAGATTTAGGTACGTGGAATACTCTCACCGAAGCGATAAAAGACAATGTTATAGGTGACGCTATGATGAACGAAGATTGTTCGGGAGTGAACATCATTAACGAACTGAATGTTCCTGTTCTTGCAATGGGACTGCATGATGTGGTAATATCTGCAAGTGCGGAGGGTATTCTTGTTTCCGACAAGGAGCAGTCGAGTTACATCAAGCCCTATGTTGATAAGATTGACCAGCAGATCATGTTTGCCGAAAAATCATGGGGCAGTTTCCGTGTACTTGATGTTGAGGAAAAGAGTCTGACTATTAAGGTAACACTTAACCACGGTAACAGTATGAACTATCACAGCCATAAGAACCGTAATGAAGTATGGGTATGTATTGCAGGTCAGGGAAAGACCGTTGTTGATGGAATAGAGCAGACATTTACCGTTGGTGATGTTGTAACGATGCAGGCAGGTTGCCGTCATACTGTTTTTGCGGTTACAGAATTACAGCTTATCGAGGTTCAGCTTGGGGAGAATATCAGTGTACAGGACAAACAGAAATTCCTTCTCAAATAAGATAAACAAGTCACTTTTTTGAAATTGTAGGGAAAGGATTATCTTCGGGGCGGTAACCGTCTGAATTATGCATTAGCCTCACTGTTTCCTACACTTGGGATATCCGTATTATCACCTGTTATTAA
>CACYBZ010000450.1 GCA_902772795.1 uncultured Ruminococcus sp.
CAGTATCAAAACAGAAAGAGTAAAGATTCAGATTGGTATCCGCTTGAACGGTGGGGAAAAACGCATCTGTAAAATAGGAAGTCAACGGGTCAACACTAGTATTCAGCGTACCGTTTTCGGCCTGCCTTGAAATAATAGCCATGACAATATCACAATCTCTTTGTGCAACAGACTGGGCATTATTCTTTTCGGCACCGACAAGAACCGAACGATAACTCACGTTCAACGCATTCAATGACATACTAATGACAATCATCAACAACATGACTGCAATAATCAATTCCAACAACGATATTCCTCGTTTGTTGTTCATGCGTCTTTTTTTGCCTCTTTTGAATAATTTTTTCATTAATAGTACCCCTTATCGGACATATGTGTCTTCTCCTCTTCACTTAAACAATCATAATTACTCTCTACCCATCCAGCTCTTTCTTTCAGCAATGCACCGTCCAACAAGACACCGACTTCTGCTTCTTTAGAACCTACTGTTATAGGTATTTTATATTTACCTGCATCCTCAAATTTAATAAGGTCAACCAATGAGCCGTCTGCCAATTCTCGTTTGATGGTATACGGACCACTGACCTGGATAACATTGTAAGTTTTTTCATCATTGGGTTGCTTATAGAAGATTTGTCCTGGTGCTGTTTTCGGTATGACACGTACACCGCTTACACTTTCAAAATCACTCTGATCTAAAGTGATAGCACCCGTTTCAGGGTCTATAACATCACCTGTGTGAGGCGTCAATACAGGAGTAGAATGGTCTTCATAACAGAATGCAAAGAATTCTTGTGCCAAATCAGAAAACAAATTAATACCGTTTGCATCAGCAATCTTTTTCTGGAAAGAATTCGGATCAACACCTGCTACCTTTCCGTCTTCCTTAACAGCATATAAATTATAAGTACCTGCTTTAATGTCGTAGGTTTTTGTTCCGTATTTTACTACAAGATTTCCCATAACACAGATTCTATTGGACTGAATATTAAATTCTTCTGACGAACCACCCTGTTCAATCATGTTATTTCTTAATGTGGTAATAACAAACACGCCACCTGTTCCGAAAATTTTTGCACCATTGGTCAATTTGAAAGAATCCGTTCCTGTCCAGTACAGACTGAACTCCTTGGCATTCCATGTATATTTTCCTGAACTATACGGAGCTTTACACGGTGAACAGTAAATATAAGCATTTTCTGTACCGGACGGTGTACTTCCGCTGCCCTCATACAAACCATCATTGCCCAGTATCCGTATCATCGGACCGCCGTCATCTCTTTCGGTTTCTCTTCCTCCGGAATGTAACTGTCCTCCTGAATCCAGAATACTCTTTATTCGAGGAAGATGATTTTTACAACCTAAGCTACTTTCATCAGGTTCTGAACACGCATGCCATCTGTTCGGATCAAACATATAACCGTTATCAAATCTATACCAGCCACGTTTTTTGGTGAATGAAGCAGCGTAATCATACGTCTTACCTGCTGAACGACACATATTGAAAATAATATCATTTTCCAGATAAACATAAACAAAACTACGACTGCCTTCGCCATAATAACTAAGAACAGGACTGTGATCAACGGTATTGAAATTATGTGAAATAACCATAAATTTACATCTGAACTCAGGTGAATAATCACTGTTCTGTGTAAAGAATGAAGTCTGTCCCAAATTCTTACGCTTACCGTCTTCAAATGCGTAGTCGTTGATTTCATCACCCGTTGCTCCACCTAACAAATAGATTCCTTCATTATAAGCAGCAACCTGGCTATGTTCTTTCTGTGAAGTCAATCTGACCGTTTTGTCATAAACAAGCGGTGCGTAAGAGGTTGAAACATCAGAATTGGCCTGTGTATCCAAAACATACATAACCTGTGTTCCTGTACCGCTACCAGAACCGCCACTGTCAATCTTATACATATTGTTCAAGGTTTTATAAGCAGATGCACCACCACTTCTCAGTTCATTGACAGCAGTCTGCTGTCCTACCATAAGGAAGTCGTTACCACCACCGCCATCAGGTACGTAGTAAGACGGAGCTTCTGTCGGATCAGGCTGGGGATTACCAAAAGTATAACTTTTATAAACAGCTACACTAACAGATAAGTCCCCCTGATTAAGGGTAGTGTTATTATTATACTTACCTGTAGTGTTAAGAGCTGTTACCTTATAATCGACATTACTTGTTTTTTTGATTTTAAAATAGGTACCTTCTCCACCAACGATGGTCTTTGTGTTATCTGATTCTATCGTTTCCAGAAGCAATTTGATAGCTTCTTCGGTTGTTCTATACTCGTAATGTATTTCTCCATTGGGGTCTGAAGAGTTAACATACATAACATAGTACATTTCCCCCTCATCAGTTATGGGTAAGTCACTCGCTGCAATTACCTTGTTTTTCAATGAATCCTGCATGGTATCCAGTCCGCTTTTTGCTGATATGTACGCCTGACGTACGTTCAGGTCAGAACCTGTTTCATTATGCTGTAACAATGCTACACTGACAATTCCGCCTGTAATCATCATCAAAAACAGACAGACCACCAATACATACGCCAATGACATACCTTTCTTACTCTTGATGTCCAAAATTTCAGACATATTCTCACACTCCATTTCATAAAACTCTTGTGAACCTTTTGCCTGTGAATATCCATAAACCTATTTTCTGACATTGCCAGTGTCCGAAAAACAATGTTTATTTTGCTATTACGTCGTACATACCAAACATACCTGAGAAGATAGCGACAACAACGAAACCAACAATACCAGCAATAATAACTGTCATTGCAGGTGTCATCGCATCTGTCATTGCCTGGGTAGCATCGTCTGCTTTTTCTTCGTACATACCTGCGATTTTTTTCAATGAGTCTGCCAACTGACCACTTTCTTCACCGACACGTACCATTGATGTGAACAGGCTGTCGAATACGTCTTTATATCGGTTCATGGAAACATTGATAGGTGTACCGATTTTGACATCTTCAATAACCTGATTCAGACAGTCTTTCATGTAAAGGTTGCTGATAACATCTCTTGCCAAAGTGAGGGAATCAAGAATGTTAACACCACTTTCTGAAAGCGTTGCCATCATATTTGCAAATCTTGCTACATTAGTAAGACGAATAACCTCTCCGATA
>CACYBZ010000451.1 GCA_902772795.1 uncultured Ruminococcus sp.
AAAAGCACAGAAAATAGGTTCTTCGACAACTTTCTGCCGCCGTAGGAAATACCACAGCACATCAATGACATTCCGATTGCCACATATTCCGAATAATGAGCAAATTTCCTGACAATGTAGCTGTTGAGCTGTTCTGCTGACAGGTGCAGGGTTTCTGTTATGCGATACAGTATTTCCAGTACACCGTCACTTTCGTCGCTGGACATTTCTGCAGGCATGAGAGAGTGGGTAAAAATAAAGACAATCATCACAACGGTCGTACAAGTGAAAAAAATCTGATATTTTCTGTTTTTGGTACGTTCTTGCAAAAAATCACCTTTCTGAAAGCAAAGTTATGTTTACTATTTTATCGTATTTATTATTATTGTCAATGCAGATGTTCCATTTTATCGTAATGTATAAATTCTTCCGAAAAATGACAGGGAAAAATATCAGTTTTTGTTTTATAGATAATATTGCAATAAAAAAATATTTCTGTTATACTCTACAAGGTATTTTATTTATGAAAAGGAGCAGGTAAGCCTATGTGGTATTTGTATGTGTTTTTGATTTCTATGGTGCCGATTGTCGAACTGAGAGGAGCTATTCCCATAGCAGTAGGAAAAGAACTGAATATTTTTCTTGCTTATGTTATCTGTATCGTGGGAAACATGATACCTGTACCATTTATTTATCTGTTCGCCAGAAAATTGCTGGAATGGGGCAGTGACAAACCTGTCATCGGTAAATTTTTCAGATTCTGTCTGGAAAAAGGAAAAAAAGGCGGAGATAAATTGCAGGCAAAAGCAGGTAACGGACTTTTTGTGGCATTGATGCTTTTTGTTGGTATTCCCTTGCCCGGTACAGGTGCATGGACAGGAACGTTGGCTGCCAGTCTGTTGGATATGGGTTTCCGAAAAAGTATTCTGGCGGTTGTTGTAGGCGTATTGATTGCCGGTGTAATTATGGGAACAGGTTCATTGCTTGTTGCCAACGGTATCAGCGTTATTTTCGCACCTAAAGCCTGAACCCGCTCTTTTTTAATTTGCTGTCACAAATTTCCATAAAAGTTTTTGTTCCGCTTTTTTCAAAAAGAGGGTGGAGACAAGGGGCAAAGCCCCTGACCTTAAAGGAATGTTATCATGAGTGTTTTGCAATATGATATAGCAATTATCGGCGGTGGCTGTTCGGGACTGATGACAGCAACCGCCATTGTCAAAAATAATCCGAAGTTGAAGGTCGTTATTATAGAAAAAAATTCCAGAGTCGGCAGAAAATTACTCGCTACGGGAAATGGTCGCTGTAACCTCAGCAATACCCGAATTTCGCCTGAATTCTATTTCGGTACTTGTCAGCCATACGTTGCCACAATCCTGAAAGATTGTGATTTCGTCAGAAACTATTTTTCTGACGTGGGACTTCTCACTGTCAGCGACAACGAGGGCAGAATCTATCCTTTAAGTAACCATGTCAATGCTGTATTGGACTGTATGCGAAATTATTACCAGACTTTTGGCAAGGTGGACGAATTGTGCAATACAGTTGTCAAATCCGTCCAGCGAAGAAAACGCTATCTTTTGGATTGTGTAGGTGAAGATAGTGAAAAAATACGGATTGTAGCCGAAAATGTGGTGCTGTCATGCGGAGGAAAAGCCAGTCCGAAACTCAGTACCGATGGCATGGGTTACGATATCCTCAACAACCTGCACATTACTACGTCCGTCTTGTTTCCGTCGCTTGTGCCTGTTATCTGCAAGGACACACTGCTGAATATGCTCAAAGGCATACGGGTAAAAGGCAGTGCTTCTTTATACATCAATAACAATATGATTTCGACACAATATGGCGAAATACAATTCAATGAGAAAACAATAAGCGGAATCTGTATTTTTCAGTTATCAAGATACGTTAATGAATTCTTTGTCAGCGGAAAAAAGGGCAGTATCAGAATCGCTCTTGACCTGTTGCCGGATTACTCACAATCGCAATGTTCACAACTGCTTTTTCAGCGTGTACAGCAGTTCGGAAAATATGAACTGGCTATTTTTTTTGACGGTTTTCTTCATCAGAAAGTCGCTTCGGCATTGTTCCGAAAATGCGGTATCCGTGACCTGCACAGAAAATCGGCAACACTGACCAAAAAAGAAATATTTCTATTAAGTCATACATTGAAACAATGGGAATTTATTCCCGAACAGACAGGTTCTTTTGAAAACGCACAGATAACTGCAGGAGGTATTGTGCCTGCTGAAATTGACTTTTTGCGAATGGAAAGTGTAAAATATCGTCATCTGTATTTTTGTGGAGAAGTCGTTGATGTGGACGGCTTATGCGGAGGCTATAATCTGCACTGGGCATGGTGCAGCGGGATAGCAGTTGCCTATGCCATTACAGGAAAAATCTATAATGATTAACTTGGAGAGAAGCTATGGACAATATAGTAAAACTTGGTAATGTGAAATTACCCGTTGATTATACAGACAAGACGGTCATCAGAAGAACAGCGGAAATGCTGAAAATTTCGGACAAGGCAATTATGAAATATGAATTCGTCCGACTTTCTGTTGACGCAAGAAAAAAACATGACGTGCATTATCTGGCAACTGTAAATATTACTTTGGATACCCGTAAAATTAATATCCGTCAGTTAATCAGCAAAAATAAAAAACTGGATTTGTCCCTGGCAAAAATGTATCATTACGAAATTGTAAAACTTTCTGCTGATGCAGAACCTGCATTACCCCCTGTTATTGTGGGTGCAGGACCTTGTGGATTATTCTGTGGTCTTATTCTGGCACAGAGTGGACTGCGTCCTGTTATTATCGAACGGGGAAAACCTGTCGAGGAAAGACAAAAGGATATCGATACATTCTGGAATAGGGGAGAACTCAACGAAAATTCCAATATCCAGTTTGGTGAAGGCGGTGCAGGTACGTTTTCGGACGGCAAACTCAACACAGGAGTAAATGATATCCGAAGCCGGAAAGTACTGGAAGAATTTGTAAGACATGGTGCTCCTCAGGAAATTCTCTACAATGCCAAACCGCATATCGGTACAGATAATCTTCCCCGTACAGTAAGCAATATCCGAAAGGAAATTATCCGTCTGGGTGGTAAAATCCTGTTTGAAACACAACTCACCGATATTACGCTCAGAAATCATAAAGTCTGTGCGATTACCGTGCAACATCACCATACCACCGAAAATATAACATGTGAAACTTTGGTACTGGCTTTGGGGCACAGTGCCAGAGATACTTTCGCTATGCTGAAAACTATCGGTATTCCCATGCAACAGAAACCCTTTTCTGTTGGCGTAAGAATTGAACAT
>CACYBZ010000452.1 GCA_902772795.1 uncultured Ruminococcus sp.
ATGTACCGTAGGCTATACGGGAATTTACGCCTGTGGAGTGTCATACAAACGATGGTAGCTTTGGCAAAATCGGATACGATGAAACAGGAATCTTCTCAATATGGGTATATTCGTCCATATTTTGAGTAGCAGGTTGTGTATGTATCAGGTACTTTACCGAAAATGGCGACCGAAAACCTTTGATGATGTTTCGGGACAACCTCAGGTGACTGTCACACTGAAAAATGAACTGCAGTCGGGCAGAGTCAATCATGCCTACCTTTTCACGGGGTCAAGGGGAACGGGAAAAACGTCCTGTGCGAAAATTATGGCAAAAGCACTTAACTGCCTGCACCCCAAAGACGGTAATCCCTGCGGTGAGTGCGAGTTATGCCGTGGAATTGATGACGGGTCAGTCATGGACATCGCCGAAATTGACGCTGCAAGTAACAACAGTGTCGATAATGTGCGGAGTATCATTGAAGAAGCGTCTTTTAACCCCGCAAAAGCGAAATACAGAGTCTATATTATTGACGAAGTGCATATGCTTTCCGCCGGAGCGTTCAATGCCTTGCTGAAAACTCTGGAAGAACCGCCTGCACATGTCGTCTTTATCCTGGCGACAACCGAAGTCCATAAAATCCCTGCGACGATTTTGTCCAGATGTCAGCGTTTTGACTTTCATCGGATAACCCCCGAAGCCATTGCCAGACGGTTGCTGTATGTTGCCGAACATGAGGGTATCGGATTAGATGAAAATTCCGCTTTGCTGATAGCGTCTGTTTCCGACGGAGCGTTGCGTGACGCATTATCGTTGCTTGACAGATGTGCAAGTGCTGACAGACAGATTACGGTCAGCGTTGTTCAGAATACCGCAGGTCTTACAGGACACGGCTACCTTTTCGCCATTACAGACTGCATTATCCGTAAAGATACAGGCAAAGTTCTTGCGATTATCGAACAACTGTACGGCGAAAGTAAGGATATGGGACGGTTATGCCATGAACTGATTGACCATTTCCGCAATCTGATGATTATTAAAACGCTTGATAAAACGGACAGTCTGCTGACTTTTTCGCAGGAAGAAAAAGCAGATATGAAAAAACAGGCAAATGCACTGACATTAGAAAATATTATTTATGTCACCGATATATTACAGTCAGGTTACGAAAAAATCTCCCGTGGTATGCATAAGCGTACAGAAATGGAATTAAGTCTGATAAAACTGACCGCTCCTCAGCTGGATACTTCCGTCAGTGCCTTGCTTGACAGAATTTCCGCACTGGAACGGGCGGTTAAACGAGGTATTCCCGTCACTGTCAGTGACAGCACCGACGAAACCGCCGTCAGTACAGAAACAACCATATCCGACAATACCCTTTCGGATAATCCACCGTCAAAACAACAGTCCGCAGAAAACAGGAAAAGTTTTCCCGCAACAACGGGAAAGTCAATGGACTATAACGAAATTGTTAGAAATGCAGTACCCATGAAAGAGTGGTCGGACGTGCTGAACGTACTCAAGACCCATTCCATTACCATGGCTACCGCATTCAAAAATACAAAAGCTTATGCCAGCGGAGACTATCTTCTGATAGATTCCGACAATGAACTCACCTTTAAACGTCTTAAACAGCCTGAGGAAAGAGACCGAATGAGAAAAGCTGTTCTGGAAGTCACGGGCAGAGTTTACAGACTTGGACCTTATAAAAAAAATGAGGAACAGTCATCATCAAAAAAGAACCCGATGACTGAATTACTTGACAAGGCAAGAAATTCAGGGGTAAAGGTTCAGGAAGAAGAATAAGAAAGGATTGAAACATTTTGAAAGCAAGAATTCCCAGAGGCGGTACACCTGCCAACTTACAGCAAATCGCTAAACAGGCACAGAAAATGCAGGAGGAAATGGACGTTGCCAGTTCTCAGCTGGAAGAAAAAGAATATACCGCAACAGCAGGCGGTGGAATGGTCGATGTTGTCGTAACGGGCAAAATGGAAATTACCGCTATTCACATCAAACCCGATGTTGTTGACCCTGAAGATATCGAAATGCTCAGCGATTTGATTATGGCAGCTACCAACGAAGCACTCCGCAAGGCAGCTGAGGATAAAGCACAGACCATGGAGAAGATTTCAGGCGGATTGAATATCCCCGGATTGTTCTGATAATGTCGTCCTATAACGTTGCTCCGCTTGCCAATCTTGCGGAACAGTTTGAACGGTTGCCCGGTATCGGTACAAAAACCGCACAGCGTCTTGCCTACTATGTTCTGAAAATGCCACGGGAAAAAGCGGTTGAATTTTCACAGGCGATTATTTCGGCTCATGACAACATTCATTACTGTAACGAATGCTGTAACCTTACGGATAAAGAACAATGTTCGGTATGTGCCAGTCCTAAGCGTGACCACTCTGTGATATGTGTCGTCGAAGACCCAAGAGATGTTATCGCTATCGAAAGAACTCAGGAATATCACGGCGTTTATCATGTCCTGCATGGTGCAATGTCGCCTCTTAACGGTATCGGCCCTGAACAGCTCACCATTAAAGAACTGCTTTCCCGGTTACAAAAGGATACTGTCAATGAGGTCATTATGGCAACCAATCCCACTATCGAGGGTGAAACGACATCTATGTATATCAGCAAGCTGTTAAAGCCCTTAGGCATTAAAGTCACCCGTCTGGCTTACGGCATTCCCGTAGGCGGTGATTTGGAATATGCTGACGAAGTAACCCTCTTGCGGGCGTTGGAAGGCAGACGGGAAATGTGAAATATGAAATATTTTCTGACAAAATTCGCTTGACCGACACAGCCTGATAATGATATACTGCTGATAATAAAATTTTCTGAAACGGAGGGATAATTCACTTTATGGCAAAGTCAGATACAAAAACGATTGCACAGAATAAAAAAGCTACACATGACTACTTTATCGTGGAAAGTTTTGAAACAGGTATCGAGCTCAAAGGCACAGAAGTCAAATCCCTTCGTGCAGGTCGGGTCAATCTCAAAGACTCCTGGTGTTCGATAGTCAAAGGCGAAATTTTTATCAACGGTATGCACATAAGTCCTTATGAACAGGGAAACATATTCAATAAAGACCCTGTGCGTGTGCGGAAATTACTGATGCACAAACGGGAAATTATGCGTCTGTTCGGTCTTGTCAAACAGGACGGTTACTCTCTTATTCCTATATCCCTTTATTTTAAAGGTTCACGAATAAAAGTACAGCTTGGTCTTTGCAAGGGTAAAAAACTCTATGACAAGCGTGCCGATATGGCAGAAAAAGACGCTAAACGTAATATCGAACGACATCTTAAAGAGCAATTCCGAACGAAGTGAGCGTTAAAAGTTTTTGGTCAAACTTTTTTCAAAAAGTTTGGCGGGATTTTTAAGGGCGGCAGCCCTTAAACTACACGGGGGTGTAAAGGTTTCGACAGGGGTTGTGCGTTCTGGTAAGCGGGTAGTGGTGCGGAACCACTTTAAAAGCCGCAATTTTTAAATAATAAACGACA
>CACYBZ010000453.1 GCA_902772795.1 uncultured Ruminococcus sp.
AATTTTGACCTTTATCCTGATAAGGAAAATGCAGAAAAATCTGTTACACTTAACGGTGTCATGCCTGAAAATGCGTCTGCTGAGGCAGTGGACGTGACGGAAAAATTTTCGGATTTTAATGGTTTATCTGAAAAAGACAAATCATCTGTTCTTGTTGCCTATGACATCACCATAACCAACGGTAATAAAGAATATCAGCCTGATGAAAACAAGCCTGTTCATGTGGAAATCGCCAATCCGGAAATCTCTACGGAAAACACCAATGAATTGTGGCATATCAAAGATGACGGTTCAAAAGAACAGATTACCGATTTTACGGTTGAGAACGGCAAAATCTGCTTTGAGGCGAAAGGATTCAGCGTCTATGCTGTTGTTGCCGTACCGAAACCGTTCGATGCGAATACAGTAAAATCAACAGAGGATTTGACAGAAGACAGCAGAGCAAGTTCAGGTTTTTATCTTAATTATGTCAACGAAAACGGTGAAACCCGGTATTTTACCAACAGTGTTAATAGTAATAATGCCTTGGTAGAAACAACAGATATTTCTTCAGCGTCAGTCTGGTATTTTGAACGTGAGGGAAATTATTATAAGCTTTACACTTACGTTAACGGAACAAAAAAATATATACATAACAAAAAGGATAACCTGATTGAACTGAGCAATACACCTGACCTTCTGGAGATTAGCAACAGTAAAAAAGCTGACTTTTTTTATTTTAAGAAAAAAGATGAAGAAAAGTATCTGCAACACTCCAATGGTGGCAATGGTATTCGCTATTGGACAGATAACAAGAATATCGCCAACAGTAGTATCCAGGCGGGCTTTGTTTCTGTTATCAGTCAGCCGGATGACTATCACAGACTCTCTGGGCAGACCTATGGTCTGATGAGTTATACAGGGGGTACGTTGGGTGATGCTCTTATGGCTGAGGGTGACACTAATTATCTTGATATGATGTCGTTGGTGGTAAGGGAAAATTACGACAGTAAAACTCTTTATGTTGCTCAGGACAGTGACATATCCTTGTGGACATTTCATCTGGAATCAGGTAATCAATATACCATCTCTGTTGAAGTAAATGGTGAAACCAGATATCTGTGTATCGGTGAGGATACATTGTCAGTGGTTGATGAAGAACAAGCGTCCGTGATAACGATAACGTCCAACGATGACAGAAAAATCAAGCTGGTGACTGACGGCAAAGCGGTGACTTTTGGTAATAATGGTTTCTATGTTACTGATGACGATGCGGGCAATGCCAGACAATGGCTTAATCTTGTCAGTCTGTCAGGAATTTCTCATGAAGACTATATCACCTATGTTGCTGACAAAGTAGGTGTTTCTGATGAAAATGTGACGGACGGCAGTTCTGTGATTGTATACACCCGTGTATGGAACAACGACAAAAAAACCTACGAATTTTATGCAGTGGACTGTGACGGAACATTATATCCCTGCTATGAACGTGGTGACCATATCATGTGGATTGGTAACAAAATCAATACCCTGAGTTGGAAGTTTATTGAGTACCATTATGATGACGGGTCGCCGAATTTTTATTATGAACTGTATAACCCCTATTCACGAAAATATATTGCTCCCCAGCTGGTGGGCGGACAGACGATTTCTGATAACAAAATCGGTATCAATATGCCGGGCAGACGTGAAGGAGAATATTATACTACAATTGTTGCGTGGGACGACCCGTATTATGCTTATGCAGGGCTGAAATCCAGTATTGCTGACAGAAGCATTACTGTGGGAAGAAGGGCAACTGCGGATACTTTTTACTTTGCTATGGTAGAAACATCTGTCCCCACACTGACAAAAGTAAAAACGCTGAATAACGAAGATTTCGGTATTACTATGAAGATGGTTGACTTTCCCGTACAACCCCATACCGAAGGCAAACCGGAAGATGATTTTCAGAATTATTTTTTGGGTACAGATTCCACAAGTCAGGTACCACCCACACAAGGGTTATTGTCTAACAAGCTGAATGCCAACGGTTATCCCACTGCGGAAAGAACACAAAGAAATTTATCCGATTTGTTCAATTTTGATGCCAACAAGGTGAGAGAGGTCAATCATCTTTTTATCGAAAGTATATATAATGCCAGCGGATATTTTGAATTCGACAGTTGTCAGAACTTTGCTACATTGATACAGGAAAATGGCAGTGTCGGTAATGATTTTATCGTATATAAAGAACTCGGTACATCAGACGTATACGTCAGAAATACTCTGCAACACGGACAGTTTTTCCCTTATAATACTATTCAGGCAGGAGTTTACTCTACGAAAAATCCAAAGAATATGTATAGTTCTTTGGCTCAGCTGAATCAGCCTGATGTGGCTGTTCTGCCTGAAAGCGACCCCAGAAAATATGAAAAACTGCACGCTGTCAAAGGTTCTCCCAACTATTACAATGGTATGGAAATAAGTGCAGGGTTTATTCAACCGCCAAACGGTCATGATGCTTGGGGACATGACATTATCTTTGAATTTATCGGTGATGACGATTTCTGGCTTTACGTCAACGATGAACTGATTATTGACCTTGGTGGAATTCATTCAGCGTTAGGAGGCAGTGTCAACTTTTCTACAGGCGAGGTCATGGTAAATGGAGAAAACACAACACTGCGTAACCTGTTTGAACAGAATTATCGTTCACGTAATACCAATGCAACTGATGAAGCTGTCAACGCTTATCTTGACAAATATTTCGTTCTGAAAAACGGACACTATATTTTCAAGGATTATTCTTCCCATACCATGAGGATTTTCTACATGGAAAGAGGTGCAGGTGCATCTAATCTGCATATGCGTTTCAACCTCAACTATGTCACACCCGGTCATGTCATGCTGACAAAGGAACTGACAGGAGCAAAAACGCCTGAATTTGATTTGGTAGAATATCCTTACCAGATTTTTTACAAGGAGTCAGAGGACGGAACGGAATATCTGCTGAAAAATGACAGCGAGCACATTAGTGTTACTTATCAGAATTCCACACAGAAAGTCGATTACCGACCCACATATACACCACCCGGCAGCAGTGCCTCTTATGAATCCGTTTATTTGTTGCACCCCGGAAAAAGTGCGGAAATTCATTTTCCTACCAATGCATATCAATACAGAATTGTAGAATGTGGTATCAATGAAGAAGTATATGATTCTGTTAAGGTCAATGAACAGCAGGTCAGTGCCAGTGATATCGAGGGCAGTATCAACCGAAAGGCTTATGATTCAGGCACACTTCTGGTCAAACAACGGCCGTCCATCGTTTATGAGAACAATGTCAAATCAGGGTCTTTGCGGACGCTCAGTTTCCGTAAAAAACTCTATGACGAATCTTATGACGCAGATTATGCTCAATCTCTGCTGGAAGATACAACATTCACCCCTGAACAGCGTCAGACCAATTATCAGAATTATGAAAATGAACATAGACTGACAGAATCAGATGACCATACTCTTTTTCATTTCCGTTTGTATCTGTCCAACGGTGTGGAGAGTACGTTGAAACTGGCAGATATGTACAGATATTATGTAAAAAATCCTGAAGGCTATTTGTGTTATTGGGACGTAGACAGTCAGCATTTCGCCGTACCGACGGACACTGCTCAGAGAAGGACGGACTCTGGCACATTGACAGCCGATGAAGAAATCATGTATTCGTTTGAAACCTCAATGAACGGAGCAATTTCCAAAATTCCCGCAGACTATACGGTCGAAGTGCCGAATCTTCCTGTCGGCATGAAATTCAAAGTGGAAGAAAAACCGTCAGAAATTCCTCTAGGTTACAGTGTGGAAGAATACGCACGTCAGGGCGGAACTTATTTTGTCGAACCGGGAGAAACACAGAATACGGGGTGGATAATAGACAGTGATTCTCCTGCGATGTCTGTTTCCAACAGACGTGGCTGGGGGCTGAAAGCTGACAAAATATGGACAGACAGCGATTTTACTGCTTCACATGGAGCTATTTATACCGCAGTCTATGTTGACAATGTATTGCTTCCTGATACAGTAAAACAAATCAAACACCCCGAAACATCTGTCCGCTACTTTTTCGATAAAGTGCAGGCAGGAAAACAGTTTTCAGATTATCTGATATATGAAGTTATTCTGACAAATCCTACGGTGGACGATAACGGTAATGTAACGCATTATGACAGTATCCGTCAGGCACATTCGCTGACGGTAAACGCTGTCAACAAACTGACAAATCAGGAAAAGTCATGTGATTATGTGGTGGAATATGCTCTGGGAACACCTGTACATACAGCGTCAGGAACTTCTACAGTCAGCGGTAATGTCCGTACAGATACCATCACCAATACCCGTTCAGGTGGTTTGGTTATTGCTTTGTACGATATGAATACCAATGACCCTCTGGCAGATGGTATATTTGTCCTTAAACAGGGCGATACGGTACTGGGTACATTCACTTCGGACGCATACGGTCAGATTACCATTATGTATGATTTCGATTATGGTACAGCGTATACCCTCACGCAGACCACTCCGCCAAAGACCTATATTGCCTTGCCCGCCACGATGACTTTTGTTATCAACAATGATGACTCAGTAACAATGAGCGGTAACGATTCTGTCTGGCAGAAATGGCGTACGCCACCTGCACCTGCTACTCCCCAAGAACATAGCCCGCTTATTGCATTTATTGATGTTTTCAATAAACCGTTTGAACTCAAAGCCATAAAGGTTGACAGTGAAACCAATGAGCCCCTCAGCGGAGCGAAATTTGCATTATACCGCAGTGTCGACGGTATCGGCGGAGAAGTAAAAGATGTCAAGCCTGTTGACGGGTTTGACAGTCTGATATCAGGCGATGACGGTGTGATTCCTAAAATCAACAATACGTTACCTGACGGCAAGTATTATCTTGAGGAAGTTTCTGCTCCTTCCGATTATGAAGAACTTGGCGAAGACATTGTTTTCACGATTTCCCCTACAGGTGATGTCAGTATCAACAGTGCAGGGCACAGTGACTATCTGGAAGTTGATGGCGGTGCTGGAAATCATACATATACCATTCGTATTCCCGATACGCCGAGTACCAATCAGCTGACATTAAGTCATAAAGTCAATGCCGATAACGTCAACCGTGGTCTGAAACAAAAGACAATGGTTGTAGCAAACAGAGATGTTTTTGAAGTGCAGATGGGAACAAAGTATATGAAAGCAGGAAAAAACAATGATGTCACTATTCCCATCGGACAGAATTTTACTCGTAAGTCACCTGATTCCTCCTATACAGATATATTACAGGTAAAGAAAAATTGGAATCCCTCTGACAGTGAGAAAAACAATGTTGCTTCGGGAAACAACGGCTATACGGCAATCAAGGCCTGTTATACATGGACAGATACGGCTCAACAGCTTGGTGCTACGGGTGAACCGCTTGACCCTGAAGAAAGGTCAGCAACAGGTCAGGGTGTCGGCAAACCGCACGATGACGGCACGGTTTCTTTGCTGTATGACCAGACGGCGACATTTGCCAATCAGTTTTCTTCGGCAAAGGCAGTATCGGGCAAAGTACCGTTGATTGCTTTCCAGCTGAAAGAAAATCTACAGGCTTTCAAAACGACAAATAACGCTACCACGGGAATTATTGATTGTTATAACGCTGTTGCTGAAACACCGCCTCTGGAAAGAAAATACAGTCAGTTCTATACATCTGCCGTTGAGCTGAACGGCGGAACATATACAGAAAACAGAGTGTCGTACGGCGGATATCCTGCACAGAAATCTACAGCGGAAAATGCTTCAAAGTTCGGTGGCGGAGAGTTCAGTGTTACCCGAAATGACATTGCTTTAACGTACACACATACTATCAAGACAGGCAGTGTTACTGTCAGCAAAAAACTTGACGGATCTATAAACGATAAGGATACCAACGGTAAAAAGAAAGCCTATACCTTTATTTTATCTTACCGTAATTTGTTCGGCTATCATAATCCTGAAGGTACGGCTGACAGTGAACCATGGAGTTATGCGGACGGTCTTTGCGGTATACGTTCAGGCGAAGACGCTGACGGACACAGTTATGATGATACCGCCTACTATACGGCAGATGACTCAAGAAAACAGGTTGAAGCAGGCAATGGCGGAAGATTTACATTGGTAGATGGAGAATCCGTTACTTTCTCAGGAATTCCTGTAGGAACAATTCTGCGTGTAGAAGAATTTTCGGGATTTATCGGGCAGGATAATGCAAAACTGGAATCTACAGTGAACAAAGTTGTTTTTTCAGGTATTGTCGGCGAGGGTGGTCTTTCCGATAACGAAAGCGATAATCAGCGAAAGGACTATACAGGCGAAAATACGAAAACTGACCTGAAACTGGACAGAGAAACGGTAACGGACGGCAATGAAACAAAAACGAAAGTTACTGTCAATACCAATAATTATCAGATGAAAAATGAAGCAGAATGGTTGTATGAGATACATAATATGTATACAACAAAAATGCCCGTATTGTACAGATATGTGGACAGGTATATTGTCAACGGGCAGGCAACGGACTTGCGGGATAATTATACTTACTTTGTCAATGAGCTTGACGGTAGTTATCTGAGTGTGTTCGATGGAAACGGAGCATTGAACGGAACGGCGAAAACAAATATCTGTGATTCTGCACCTCATATTCTCAATGTGCTGTGCGACTATGATATTACCTACGATGCAACAAGTGCAAAGGACGGTGTATATTACGATGAGCAGAATACCTTCTACAGAAATACGGTAAAATCCCCGTCGGGAACAGCACACAGTCAGTTTGAATGTCGTAAGATAACAACAGAACTTACGAATGTCATCAATGCCATGTATGGTGAAAACAACAGCAACAGTACCATTAATGAAACAGCATATGACAATCTGAAAGAGGATTGTCTGACAAATAAAACATCGTCAGTATATGCCAAAGATGATGTTATCGGGTTGAAAACATCACTCAGAAATATCATCAACAAGGCAATAGCCGATTATGGGGCAACATCGCCGACTAAAGCACAACTTCTGGCTGTGCTGGAAGATACAAACGGTACCAACGGTTATTTTTACTATAAAGACAGTGATTTCTACATCATTCAGGCAACCTATGCCAATACGCTGAGATTGTATGATGTCAATGTACAGCTGGTTGTTCCGAATGGGTTGAACACGACAACGAAAAAGCTGAGTGAACAAAAGGAAATCTGTATTGATGGTGATATTTACCGTACAGGCGAATATATCACGGTAAAATATCAGGTGCCGTTCAATGGAATTACCAACCTTTCCAACACAACAAATACAGACAGTGAACGTGATTCTGCTATTATCCATGCTCTGGGATTGTCTGTCAGCGGTAAGGAACTTTACCGTATTCAGACAAATGACGAACGTGAAATTTATTTCGGTTACTGGGAGAGAATCGTCACTTATCACGACAGCAATACATTACAGACAACTTTTACGCCTGTTTCGACCAACTTTAACTATCATTATCGTGTCAATGACCATGTTACTATCAGGGCAGTGTATCAGGAGGCAAACAAGGCAGGTACAGAGTCTGCTGACAACAGAAAGCGTTATGAACCAGGCAGAACCCTGGCAACAGAAGAAGATTTTGTGCCGTTTGACTCTGAGAAAAACAGAACAATCGAAAGACTTTACAGCCCTGTTCAGAAAAGAACACGTGTTATTTTCTGGGAGGAAGACAATGGTGTCAGAAAATACATGGATACTTCG
>CACYBZ010000454.1 GCA_902772795.1 uncultured Ruminococcus sp.
GGAAATCATGTATTATGTAAACAGTATCATCGAAATGGCAGAAAATTATGGTTTCGGTGTTAAATTGAACGAGGATATGAGCAAACATACTACTTTCAAAATAGGCGGTAATGCGGAAGTCTTTATCAATGCCTTACATATCGAAGGGTTAATCGATATTCTGGCACGCTGTCAGTCCAACGAAGTGCCCTGTATGATTATCGGCAAAGGTTCTAATCTGCTGGTATCGGATAAAGGTATTGACGGAGTTGTCATTCACCTCGACGGTGACTTCAACAGAATACGTATGCTAGACGATGAAACCATCTACAGCGGTGCAGGTGTCAGTATGGCAAAACTATGCAATTTCGCTTGTGAAAAAGGACTCAGCGGTCTGGAGTTCGCCTGGGGAATTCCGGGCAGTGTCGGCGGTGCGGTCTATATGAACGCAGGAGCATACGGCGGAGAAATAAAAGATGTCATCTCCTTCGCTGACCATATCGACAAGGATAACACTGTGGGAAGATTTGATATTGCCAGACTTGATATGCGTTACCGTCACAGTATCTATTGCGATAACGGTTATACCATTACTGGTGTAGCTTTACATCTTCAACATGATTCTCAGGTGGAAATCCGAAAACGTATGGACGAATACATGAACAGACGCAAGGAAAAACAACCTGTGGAATATCCCAGTGCCGGCAGTGTCTTTAAACGCCCCGAAGGCTATTTTGCGGGAACTCTTATTCAGAATGCAGGTCTGAAAGGAAAATGTATCGGAGATGCACAGGTCAGCGAAAAACACGCAGGCTTTATCATCAACAAGGGCCATGCAACCTGTAAAGATGTCAGAAATCTTATCAGCTATGTACAGAATACGGTAAAAGCAGAATTCGGTGTGACTCTGGAATGCGAGGTAAAAACAGTCGGCAGAAAATAATGCCCGTCACAGCGGAAATGCTTAGAAAAAAGGCGGTTGTAAAATATGGAATTTATTATTGTTATCGGACTATCCGGAGCGGGAAAATCAAGTGCACTCAATACATTGGAAGATGTCAATTACTATTGCGTTGACAATATTCCTCCTGTAATGATTTCAACATTTTACGATTTAAGCAGAAATTCATCTGACCCTAAACTGTCCCGCATAGCGGTAGTGACAAATGTCCGTGACAGTTCGGATTACAAGGAATTACGTCAGGCTCTTTCGTCCATGAAACTTAACGGTGCGGAATATAAAGTGCTCTTTCTTGACAGCCGTGACGACGTACTGATAAGCCGTTACAAACAAACCCGACGTAAACACCCTTTACTGGATACCTGCAACGGTTCGACGTCGGACGCTGTCAGACTGGAAAGAGAATTGCTCTCTTATGTACGGCAAAGTTCCGATTATATCATCGACAGTACCTTTCTCAGTCCCGTACAACTTAAAGAACGGGTAGAAAAACTCTTTCTGCAATACGAAAGCCGTGGTATTACTATCTCCTGTATGTCGTTCGGGTTCAAATATGGTATTCTTTCCGAAGCGGATCTGGTCTTTGACGTGCGGTGTCTGAAAAATCCTTACTATATCGATGAACTGAAACATAAAACAGGCATGGATAAAGAAGTCAGGGATTATGTGATGAGTGAGGAAGAAAGCGTGATATTATACCGCAAAATAGAAGATTTACTGGACTATTCCATACCGCTCTACGAAAAAGAAGGAAAAAGTCAGCTTACCATCGGAATCGGCTGTACGGGCGGACATCACCGCAGTGTTACTTTCACACTGATGATTTATAACCATCTCACACAAAAAGGTTACCGAACTATTATCAGTCATCGTGATATCTTGAAATAAATCGTGGCCGACTTTCATAACAGCCGGCAATGTCCAAGGGCAGAACCCTTAAACAGGAAGTGAATCATGTCTTTTTCATCTGATACCAAAAAAGAACTTTGTCAGTCTGAAAACAAACGTAACGGGGAAATGCTGGCAGAATGTTACGGTATATTGCTTTTCAGTCGCTGTTTCTCGGAAAAACAGATTGTCCTGCATACCGAAAATGCGTTTGTCGCTAACCGCTTTACTCAGAATGTCAGTAACTGCTTCGGGGTGATTACCGAAAAATCGTCCGTCATTACACAACGTCACGGCGGTGGCAATATCTTCACCGCCTGTGTACCTCTGGAAAATGATTGCCATACCATTTTCCGTCAGTTCGGCTACGGTGAAAAACAGATTAACCGTCGTATCAATTATGCTATGCTGGAAGATGATATCTGCGTTTCTGCTTTTCTTCGTGGTGCCTTTCTTAGTTGCGGTTCCGTCAACAATCCCGAAAAAGATTATCATCTTGAATTTGCCGTACCTTATAAAAATCTTTGCCACGATTTGGTGAAGGTTATCAGTACCGCAGAACGACTGATGTATACACTGAAAATCGTAGAAAGAAAGGGAATCTATGTTGCCTATCTCAAGGACAGCGAACAGATTTCTGATTTTCTCGCCTTTATCAATGCCCCTGTTGCCTCCATGCAGATTATCGAAACCAAAATTCTCAAAGAAATCCGCAACAATACCAACAGAAAAACCAATTCGGAAGTCGCCAATATGAAGAAAACCATTACGGCTTCCATGCGACAACAGAAAGCTATTGAAAAAATCAGAGATACCAAAGGTCTGGAAAGTCTGAATGACGAACTGCGTCAGGTTGCTCTGTTACGGCTGGAATATCCTGAAATGTCGCTCAGGGAAATCGGAGAACATACTGTTCCCCCTGTCAGCAGAAGCGGTGTGAATCACCGTATGCAGAAACTTCTGGAACTGGCTGAGGAATAAGAAAGATGAGGCTTGTTTATGACACAAAAAAGAAAACCCCGCCGTAGATGGTATATATTTACACTATGTGCATTTCTGGTATTCGGATTCTACAGTCTGAAATATCTGCGGGCAAGAACTATCATACATAAGGGTGTGGAAACAAAAGCAGTCGTGCTCGCTGTCAGGGGCAATGACAGCGGTGATGCATTGTACACCGATTACAGCGGTGGTATCCATGAGATATCCGGCTATATCGGTAAGGACAGAAAAGTCAATGATATGATTCCCCTCTACTATATGGGACAAAAACCTGAAATCTCTGTTGTTCCTGATGATACGCTCCTGTCCAAAGCAGAATATTCAGGCATTGCTGTCCTTCTTCTGGCAGGATACTCCACTTATGTGACTATCCTCTATCTCAAAAGCAAAAAGAAAAAATCTTCTTCCCCAAACAACAATAAAACTCCCCTCGAAGATCAGAATGACAAAATCAGTAACAAGTTGTGACAACTTGTTACTGATTTTTTGATTCCCCTTTTTTTCATGATATTTTCAATTTTTTCGTCATTTTTTTCATTTTTTTATCTTTTCTTAGAGTATCATGTATTGAATATTTACCGTGATTATGGTAAAATAGTACAGGGTCGGTCAGGTCATTTTACAATCGTAGTACAAGGGGGAATACATGAATGAAAAACAGCAAGATTTCTTCAGAATTTTGCAACATCGTTGGAGAAAGGTTGGGAATTATCCGAAAACATCGGGGAATGAATCAACATACCTTATCGGTTGCCCTCGAGGAAAAAGGAATCCGGCTTTCTACTTCTTCTATTTCCAAAATAGAAAATCGCACCAGAAAAGTTTCTGATATTGAATTGCTTGCTCTTTCGGAAATTTTAGATGTCAGTGTTGATTGCTTACTCCGTGAGGAAATGAAACTGCAATAACCCTAAAAAAAACGCTCTTCGCTTGTTCTGCGGAAAGCGTTTTTCTTATGGTTCTGTCAGCGTGTGAACAACATCGTCTGACTGATTATTCGACAACCCCTACCGTAAATGAACATTCTTTGCTGTCCCCCTGAATGTTTACGGTATAACTCCCTGTGGGAAAATCAGCGGGAACGTCCCATTGCCAGTTGATATGTCCGTCTTCATCAGAAACGACATTCTGTACATCAACACTGTTCTTCTCTTTATCCAGAACAGTGGCAACATATTCCGCTGACGGGTAAGCAGTGATTTCCGCAAATGCCTCTCCCCCCTGCGAAACACTGTTGGTATACGAACTAAGCGTCATTTTGGTCGGGGAATTGGTCTTATGAATATCCACACTGGGTAATTCTGTCGGTATTTCGTCAGTGGCGGTATCTATCACGATAGTTTCTGTGGAAATTTCGGTGGTCGTCTGCGTGGGAACGGCTGTGACGGTTTCTTCACTTACTGCGGAA
>CACYBZ010000455.1 GCA_902772795.1 uncultured Ruminococcus sp.
GATGGAAATGGAATCCTTCTCGTCAACCGATTGTCGGAAATAGACAGCGATCATGTATTTACTCCCTTTCTGAATAATGCCCTTCCGCATCATGAAGCTAATAAAAAGCCGAGAGGAGTAGGATTGTATTTTTATGCTCTACATGTGTTGACAAATGTGTGACATGATGTTAGAATGATAGCAGATAAATATGCATTTATTACATAATATGTGAAAGAATGTAAAAAAATTTATATTTATCCACCCCTTTTTTATAACAATCGAAAGGAAGCTCTTATTATGATGACGAAGAAATTAATCGCTTTTTTGCTTACCGCAACGATGTTTTTTTCTATGGGCATAAGCGTTTTTGCGGCAACATCGTCTTCACAGGATGAATCCGTAGAAGTAAAAAACTACTATGATGATTTTATTGTGATAAACGGCGTTTTGTCACAATACATCGGAACCGGAGGGAATGTGACAATTCCAAGTTATGTTACAAGCATTGGCAATGAGGCTTTTTTCAACAATCGCTCCATAACAAGCGTAACTATTCCGAGTTCTGTTAAAAGCATAGGCGAAAGCGCTTTTGAAAACTGCCAATTATTATCCACCGTGAAAATGGCGAATACCATCACAAGCATCGGACCTTGTGCGTTTTATGGTTGTTCTTCATTAACCAGCATTAACATTTCTGCATCATTGACTGCCATACCGGGCGGAATGTTTATGCAATGCTCCGCCTTGAAAAATGTTACCATACCCAGTTCGGTGACAAGCATTGGATTAAGTGCGTTTCGTGAATGTCCCAATCTTAAAAGCGTGACAATTCCGAACTCAGTCAAGTCAATTGACGGCATGGCGTTTGCACAATCAGGTATTGTCAGTATTGTTATTCCTGATTCTGTCACGGAAATAGGAGAAGAGGCTTTTTATGAATGCAAAAAAATGACGAATATCTCTCTTTCCAAGCGTCTCACATCCATAAAAAAATATACGTTCTATGGATGTGAAAATCTTTCAAAAATCATAATTCCAGGTTCCGTAAAATCAATCGGCGAATATGCTTTTTATAATTGCAGAAATATTAAAAGTCTGATCATTCCCGGTTCTGTTCAGACCATAGAAAACCGTGCGTTTTTGTTTTGCTTTAACCTGTGTCAAGTCCGCCTTGCGTATGGAGTTAAGACAATCGGAGTATACGCATTTGCGTCATGCGGCAGAGAGGCTGGCAATTTCAGTATTATTGTTCCTGATTCTGTGACTTCTGTTCAGGCAGGCGCGTTCAGCGTTGACGCGAAAATCTTACACTTGTATTACTATGGAACACAATATCAATGGTCTGTTATTGCGCACGACGAAATCGAATACAGTATCGTGGATGATTACATAAAGCATTTTGAATATCGTCCGTTGATTATTACCAAACAACCAAAAAGCGTCACGGTGACGGCAGGAAATAAAGTAACTGTTTCTGTGGAAGCTACAGGCAAAGACGTGGCATATCAATGGTATTATAAAAAACAGGGAGATGCGGGTTGGATTCCATTGAGCGGGAAGACGGGATCTTCTGTCTCATTTACTGCGGATATGAAATGGAATGGCAGACAGCTTTATTGTCTGGTCAGCAGTCCGGACGGTCAGTATCTCAAGTCAAATACAGCTTATTTAACTGTAAATACAGCAGTTAAGATCATACCGAATCTGAAAATCACCACCCAGCCAGTCTCAAAGACAGTTCAGCTCGGGAACAGCATGACTCTTTCGCTCAAAGCGGAGGGATCCGGACTGACCTATCAATGGTACTTCAAAAAAACAGGTCAGACTGCATTCAGCAAATGGAAAGGACACACACGTGCCACCGAAACCGTCACTCCAAACGCAACATGGAACGCAATCCAGCTTTACTGCATTGTCACTGACAGTCTCGGCAAAACGGTGAAGTCCAATACTGTATCGGTCAAAATCACGTTGCCGCTAAAGATCACCGCCCACCCCAAAAACACGACAGTTCAGCTCGGGAAAAACGGCAGTATCTCGGTTAAGGCGGAGGGAACCGGACTGTCCTATCAGTGGTATTATAAAGTCTCCGATAAGAAACCCTGGACAAAATGGAGCGGTCGTACGCACGCCTCTGAGTCTTTCAAACCCGACATGACATGGAACGGCAGACAGTTCTATTGCCAGATAAAGGATGCTTCCGGCAAAACCGTCAAA
>CACYBZ010000456.1 GCA_902772795.1 uncultured Ruminococcus sp.
TAAGGCATATGTTCACAGGAAACGATATTTTTATTGGATTGATTTTTTTCAGGATATAGTGTACAATAATTATGATAACCGATGCTGTCAGCAGGGATATGGTGATATTCAGGAAAACGAGGGGTATTGTTGTGGGCTTTGTGATAAAAAGAGATGTTCTGAAGAAATATATTGCCGATAATGAGGAACACAAAATTATTGTTCCGGATACCGTCAGAAAAATAGATGACTATGCATTTGATTCCTGTAACAATTTAGAAACTGTTTTATTGCCCGCTGCACTGACAAAAATCGGCAAATGTGCGTTCAAGAACTGCAAGAATCTTCGTTATATTGTCGTCCCTCTGAGGGTAAATACGATTGAAGAAGAAACGTTTTACGGTTGTGAAAAATTACAACGAGTTATCTTGCCGCCGAATCTGAAAATTATTGGGATATCTGCTTTTGAACATTGCTATGAATTGAACAATGTGAAATTTCCGAAAATGCTGGAAGAAATAAAACAATTTGCGTTCAGAGAATGTTTTGAATTGCAAAATATTGAAATTCCCGAAAAAGTCAGATTTATCAGCGAGGTGGCTTTTTTTGCCTGTATAGCTCTGGAAGAGTTGAAAGTTTCAGCTGACAATAAATATTATTTATCCTTTGACGGTGTTTTGTTTGACAAAAGTAAAAAAAAGATGATTGTTTATCCTATTGCCAAGCCGGAAAGTGAATATGTTATTCCTGATGGTGTACAAAGTATTCCGACAGGAGCGTTTTGTTACAACGGAAAGATTCGCAAGATTATTTTCCCTGACAGCGTTGATTACATTGGTGATTATGCGTTTGCTCAGTGTTCAGCCCTGGAAAAAATCCGTATTCCGAAAAAGGTAGACAGGATTTCCGAAGGGTTATGCTATCAGTGTAGAAAATTACATTCAGTCATTCTGGGTGATGCGGTAACGGAAATCGGAGAAAGTGCTTTCAGCGATTGCAAGAATCTGACAGAGATAATTATTTCTGACAATGTACAGACTTTTGGAAAAGAATGTTTTTCAGGTTGTCAGCGGTTGCAACAGATTCATTTTCCAAGAAAGCTCCGGAGCATAAGGAAACAGGCTTTTGAAGCATGTTTCTGTTTGAAAAAGATTGAAATTCCTATTGAAGTAAATCTTATCGGTAGCGATGCATTTGCCGGCTGTTTTGGTGTGGAACATCTTGAGGTAGATGAGCAAAATGAGTATTATATTGCCGAAAATGACGTACTGACAGATAAGAATCAGACAGAAATCATTCTGTATCCTTCTTATAAACGTGAAAAGACGTATTGTATACCGAAGAGTGTTGCCAGAATTCAAAAAATGGCTTTCGGCAATAATCCTTATCTGAGGAAAGTTATTCTTCCTGAAACATTAGCTGTTGTCGGGGCATATGCGTTTTTTAATTGTACGCATCTTGAATATATCAACATTCCCGAGTGTGCAACAGAAATAGGCATATGTGCTTTTGCCTGCTGTATCCGTCTGTCCCATATCAACCTTTCTCCTGAAAACAAAAAGTATGTTTTGAAAAACAATGTTTTATTCAATCGTTCGTTTTCCCGTCTGGTTTATTATCCGTCGATGCTTCCGGATAAAGCATTTTGTATGCCACATGACATAGACAATATTGAACCGTTTACGTTCTTTCAGTGCAGAAATCTGGAAGTGGTTCAGTTATCTGACAGTACCACATATATCGGTAAATTTGCATTTAGTCATTGTGTAAATCTGCGTAAAATTGATGGATTATTGAATTTACGTGAACTGGGCAATCAGGCATTTGAAAATTGTGTTTGTCTGATGACCATAACATTAAGTCCCCAAATGGACAGGATAGGAGATTGTGCATTTAAAAATTGTATCAATCTTAACCGTGTGTTCTGTGATAAAGTGGGGCAAAAAGGAAAAGATATTTTCTTGAATTGTTTTTGTTTAAAGAATAAACCTTTTTGAGGATAAGCTGTTATCCATTTTCTGTATTCAGTCCGTATAATTTGGAAATCTGTATATTGGGCGAATTTTTGCAGCCACATAAAAATAGGTATGGAGGAAAAATGGAGTGTTTGGCGATATCTTTATCAGGTAATCATCGGTTCGCTGAAATTATTTTTTGAATTTATAGTAAACGTCCGGCATTTTCCAACTGTTGAAAATCCACACTATATATTGTATACATAGTAGACTTGTTCAGTAACTCAAAAAAGAAAATTGAAAACATCAAAAATCAACAGGATTTTACCAAAGGAAATA
>CACYBZ010000457.1 GCA_902772795.1 uncultured Ruminococcus sp.
ACAATACCGAACCAAAATGTACGGTTGTGGAAGCAGTATAATAGACCACAATATTTTGGTAACAGGTGGTACAGCGTTGGACGATGAAATGTTCAACGGAGCGAAGGGACGACGGATTACCGCACAGAACGGACTGGCAGGACTGATTGTTTTTGACAACAATCCGAAAAAATCCAATAAAACTACGGATTTTACAGTTCCGTGGGAAGAAGTCTACATTTATATAGGCAGTGACAGCGGTAATACAGAAAGATATCTGATGAACAAAACGAGTGAAGATATCTGGTATGTAGTACTGGAAGACAAGATGAAAGCCAACAAATATTTCTTTGCCAACAGCGGTAACGGTTCGACAGGAAGCAATGTCAGTATAGGGACTTCCAGAAATTCTGTTACCGGGGCTGACAATAAGACACATATTATTCACGCATTTGAAACACAGACTTCTCCTTATACGCCTACTTATCGTGACTGTGTGGTATTTTATCCGACAAGCAATAACGGGTCACGCTGGGCACTGGGTGAAGAACCTTACATTTCGGGAACGTACCGCAAGAGAAAAGACGTTGACAAAAACGGCGAAGTGACAGGAATTTCAGGAACACACAGTGTCAGTGCCAAAATTTATGACTATCTTTCCGATAATGAAAACAGTGTTAAAAAAGAGGGAACAAATCTTTCATACGGTCGTGACGGAAATAATAATGAACTTTACAGAGATGACACATTCACTGGTTATAACGGTGCAGTTTCCAGCTATTTTTCTGACAAAAATTCATCTGTACCGTTGTATCAGGGCAATTTCCGAAAATTTGATTTTTTCAACGAAAACGGCAGTATATTACCGAATTATAAAAACTTTGTCAGTGTTGCCAACGGTGCCAACCGCCGTGATACAAGAGATAATCTTCTGCAGGGATTCAGTGACCGTGGATATGTAGGAGATATTATTCCCAGTACCCACACGGTTGCCCGAGGACTGGTTGACCAGAGTCTGGCGAACGGCGGTAAGCTGACACAATCCGATGTGGAAATACCGCAGTTCAAAGACGATTTCAACGCTACATATCAGAAAGTGTACAGTAATCTTAAAATTCCGTTTATCCGACAACAGCGTAAGGTAAAAAATCAGGAAAAAACGAATATATGGTATTGTTATGATTCCTTTGTGGACGGTAACCGATACTATAACGGAAGTAATGTTGTTGTCGGCGGACAAGTCAGAGGAACGTATGACGGCGGACATATCGGTCGTTTGCCGGGATATTTTCCGTTCAACAGCAGTCAGCCGACAGGGGGAAATACAGTAAACAATTCCTTTGGTACAGAGGTAACCATTGAGTTCAATATGACAAAAGACGGTACATACAACGGCGAAGATATGCAGTTCAGTTTTACAGGTGATGATGATGTCTGGGTATATGTAGACGGAAAACTGGCACTGGATATGGGCGGTTCGCATAACAGAGCCGGGGGAAGTATCAACTTTGCCGATATGACAGCTACATATCTTTCGGGACATTATGATGTTTCCGCTTCGGCAGGCTGGGCGGATTTGGACAGTAATGTCAACTGTAAGCAATATGCGAGCACTGTGGGCTATACCAACTATGAAAAAGTATCGTTGTCAAACGCACTCATCAGTGCTTTGGGCGATACCAGAAATGGCGAGGGAATTACCGATAAAAAGCATACTATCAAGATATTCCAGCTTGAGCGTGGTGCATTCGACTCCAACTTTTCGGTAGAATTCATGTTACCGATTTGTAATACACTGGAAGTTACGGAAACGGTGGATTTCAGCAATGTCAACGAGGCGTTGAAAAGTGCTACCAAAGAGGTAGTCAATAAAGATGTTTTTGACATTCAGCTTACGGCAAAAGATTCCAGGGCGGTAGAAAACAATCAGGTGACTTTACCGCTGACAAACGATAATAATGCCAGTTTTACCCGAACATCTCCCGATGGTACAAAAACACAGACGTTACAGAGCTATGTGGAAAAAGAACATCAGGAAACCGTTACCAATGCCAATGGTGACAGTGTGCCTGTCACAGCCTACTATCAGTGGACAGATTATTCTTCTCAGGCAAGTGGCGAGGGTGTAGGTGTGCCGACAGATGACGGTCATATCTATATGCAGTATGATCAGAAAGCGAAATTTATCAATCAGTTTTCCTACAACGGCAGTGGTTCAGGTTCTTTTGCACAGATTGCCTTTGAACAGAAAGACAATATCAGACGCTACGGCACACTCAATAACAGAAATACGGGTATGCTGGAAACAAAGACAACAACAGCCATTCCTGAACTGATTGGTTTGTCTGACAACAGCAGAAAAGTCAGTGACTATTACAATACCGCTTATGTGGCAAGAGATATTCACGATTCCGCTAACATCAGAACGATGCTCCAAAGTGATACCCTGATTGATGACAGAGGAAGTGTCTACTTTGCGAACATCACACAGAATAATGAGTCGACAACCAACAGTCTGAACACGGATATTTATAGCACCGATAACAACATAGAAGTAAGAATTGACCTGACGAATCAGGTCAAAGTCGGTTCAGTCATTGTGGCAAAGACAGTATCCGACAGGTCTGACACCGATGAAAACAAGTTGTATAAATTCCGTCTGGAGTACAGTCAGCTGTTCGGCGATACGGATTCCACCGATGTATGGAAAGTAGCCAGATTGGCAGGCGGTGTTCGGCAGACTCGTCGTAATATTGCCAATATCATCAGTTATACTGATGTGACAGATGCCAGTGAGCGTGATATTACGTATGACAGCAGAGGATTTTTCACGCTGAAGAAGGATCAGGCAGCAAAATTTACAGGTATTCCTGTAGGCACAAAATACAGGGTAGTAGAATTAAGAGAAGACGGAGATAATTTTTCTTTATCCGATATTGGTAACGAAAGCATCACACCGGGTTTAGGCAATAGCGTGTTAGAGGTACACAGTGGATTTGTCAAAGAAACCGATGAAAGCGGAAACGATGTTCTTGTAGCCAGCGATACCGTAGGGCAGAATGTTACCAGCACAGGATTTGACAACGACAAGGTAACAGGTTTGAAAGTAGACAATACCTATGAAAGAATACCGATTCTGTACCGCTATCAGGACAGAGGGACAGCAAATGGTGTTGTGCCGAAAATAGAGGACCATTATACTTATTTTGTGGAATATATCAAGTCCAACTACAGAAATGTACTTAACAGTGATAATTTGCTGGAAGACCTTTTTAACCGTCGGGATCCTGAATTGACTGACACGGGTAAGGAAAGAATTGCCAGCAATGCTCCTGCTCTGAGCAATATTCTGAAAGACTATGAACTGAAACAGAAATCATCATCAGACAGTAGTTCATCAGATACTGTACAATATGAGGACTATACGATGAAACTGGTAAAACTGGATATTCACGAGGAATCCACAGGAAGTCTTATTCCGCCGTACCACAGATATTACTATACGATTCCTGAAAGTGAACTGACGGATAACCTTGTCTACAACGAGAGCAATCAAACGACTATCCGTATTCAGCAACAGGGAATAGATTATACTACGGAGGTTTCTTATGAGGGTCTGGACGATACTCTGAAAGAAAACCTTATCGAAAATGCGTTTGAGGACACCCGAACACTAGGTCTTTTCGGACAGAAAAACAAATTCATCATTCTTGTCACGTATACACCCAAAACAAAGACCTATGATGTCAACTATCAGTCCTATGCTGTACCTGACGATTCTCTGATAGGGACAACAACGGTTACCGCAGGAACGGTCAGCAAAGAATACAATGAAAATACAGGCTGGCTGAAAGCCCCCAGATATCTTATCGATGATTCGGGAAATGTAGCAGGTATTTTCGCCTACTGGAAAAGAGAAGCAAAAATAGGCAGTGATGAAACTTCGTTGACGACAGATAAAATTGTTTCCACAAACTATTCCTATAACTATCGTGTAACGGATAACGCCTCGATAAGAGCAGTTTACGAAAAGGCAAGACCTGCCACTGTACAGGAAATCGGAGCAATCAGTAATCCCGAAGATGAAGCCAATAAATTCTATGTTGTGGGTGACGGCACGGAGTACGGAAAAAACCGCCCGTTACCGTTACTGACGGATAATACCAGAGTTGTCAATGAGTTTGTAAAAAGACAGACGACATACCATTACCGAATGTATAAATTATTGTCGGACGGCACAAGGCAGTACTATGACGACGCAGGAAACGTGACCTCTGACAACTGGGTTGTGAACGGCAAAGAAACCGTTACCGACCAGTCATATTCTTATTATGTGCCAGACGGCGGACACGGTGCAGTATCCGTCAATTCCGCCTATGACTATTACGCAGAGGGCGGAAAGGGAAAGACAAGAGTAAATATTATCTTTGGTGCAGCGGGTTCGCATGACGAGGACTTTGGTGCGACAGGTGATATTAATCAGGTTGGTTATGTTCTGGTAAAGAACACGCAGAAATATGCGGATAAGTCCGTTCTGGAAAGCAGCAGACAGACGATATTAAACATTATAGGCGGTGCAACGCCTGCCGACCTTTGCGGATACACCTATATGTGCAAGCGGTACAATGTTGACAGCAATGTCAGTGTTGAGCCCGAAGCGGAAACGGGATTTATCGGAGATAACGGTAAAGTAAGACTTACCAATAAAAACAGGGTCAACCTTGTTTTCACCATGACCAACGATAAAAATATAGACAACTACTACACCTGTTACGTCTATATGAAAAGAGGAAATACCGTTTATCTGGCTGATGAACCCTCAACCTTTGATTTGAACGGTTCAATACGATATGGCGGAAAAGTCTATCAGGTTGTCAAAAGTGGCGTTGATATATTCGGAACAATCGAATTTGAACCCGACAAAATTTCCAATTCACAGATATTGACTGTCAGAATTATTCCCAGACATGATGAGAATGGCAGAGTAACAGGAAAATTGACTTCTCTGATGATAGGCAAGACAGTCATACCGTCAAGTACCATTGAAAAAATTCAGCTGGGAGGCGTATTGAATTATCGTTTTGTAGAAAGCCGTGATATTGCCCTTGATGATTTGTCAAGACGGTTACGCATTACGGCAACATTTTCAGATTACAATGCACAAGGGGAAGAAATCCATTTTCCCGAAGCACCGCCACATTCCACACTTTCCGTTTATTTGAACGACAGCACAACCCCTGTTTATACAGATAATGGAACTCACCCCGCAGGTACAATCAATACCAATGATGTCTACATAGGAACAACGGTAAAAGTGGTTGTTACCCCTGATGAATATTACAAGGCAAGCGGTGGCGGATATGCTCAGGATACAGGAACATCAGTAAGTAATACTTTTACTGTACCATCTTACAGCGGTCTGGATAACAGTGTTGCGAGTGACATCAAAGCCTTTGTCGATGAGCAGTTTGCCAGAGTACCCACCGTATCGCCGATTACGTACAATCTGACGGTAGTATCCGAAAAGACGGACGGCGATAATGTAACGGTAGAGTATTATGACGGTACAGCAAGCGGAAGTACACTCACGTTAAAGAGCCAGACAGTTGCTTCAGGTGCAAGTGAAAGCATTAAGGTATTTGCAGGAAGTCCGAACGTCAGCCTTACCAGTATAGTACAGACAACGTCATACAGTTGTCAGGGATTTGTGACAAATGATACCACAAAAGCAGAATTTTCGGGAACACCGCCCACCAATACGAATGCTACTGTAACGGTAAAAGATGACGGCGGTATCGTTACAGCGAAATTCAAGGTAGAGGCGAAGCGTGTATACTTTGCGTTTATCCGTCAGGACTGGAATAACCCTTATCCGAGAGATACCAGAACAGGAGCGGTTGCTTATTACGACAGTAATGAAACGAAGTATGTCAAATACAGAGATGACGGTTCAATGTCGTGGTCAGGTGTGCAGTATCCGTTATCCGATTTCCGTTGGAGCGGGGATTATTATGCGGTATTTGACAATGACAATACGAAAACCGTAGGGTTGTCTTACGAGGGAGTATACGAGATAGACGGCAAAGCGGAGGTTGTTTATTCAGCGGAAATTCCCGTGAAAGCAAATGGTACTATCGATGCTACAAAAGTTCATTTCTATTGTACAGGTAACGCAGGTTTCTGTTCTGAACAGGCAGATGTTGTCATTGACAGAGTATATTGTGCCGATATGGGTTCAACAAGTATCTGGAATCACTATTTGAGTAACGGTAAGTTTTATTTGTCAGATAACGGTGCATTTTCCACAAAGACCAAATATGAAACACCGTAACGTATACCATGGAGGTGTGTCTTTTGAAAAAATACACAGAACCTGAAATCGAAATCACAGAATATGTATTGTGTGATATTATCGCTGTTTCCACAGCACAGTACAGCTCTGTTCCCGAAACGCCTGTAGATGACGGGCCGATTACGGATCTGGACGATTTTTAATCATTATGCGGACTGATACGGATATAAAGTATCAGTCCGTATTTCTATTATTGATGTGATTTTTTTGCAACATAAAGTTATTGCTGTTCAACATTAAGAAGCGTGTATATACTGGGCAATGGCAGGTTATGGTAACGCTTATCAACAAGATTAGGATATGATGGGAATATTCACCAAAAATATAAATATAGAAAGATATCAATTTGACAAAATATACAAAAATTTTCTAAAACAGACTAAAAAAATCCGCTTCAAGGCTTTGCTGGCAGTGTTTATCATATGATTTTGGCAGTATATTTATCTATTGTAACAAACTTTTTCTGATGTGTTGATTTTTAAACGGAAATCTGTTAAAATGTCAGGCATAGACAGGTAAGTATTACGAAGCAGTTTACCTGGTGGTAAAAAATAGTATATTGTTGAATTTTATAACTTTGATAAATTTTTATTTCTCTTAGCCAGGACTTTGAAGAAATTTTATATACCATATTTATAGAATAGTCGTATCGACATTCAGGTCAGTATGAATCCGTGTTATTTTTAAATCTTTTACGTGATGATGATGAGAATAAAAAAATATTACAGTGTAGTATCTGTCATACTTGTCTGTACAATGCTGTTCAACATCTTTGTTCCCGTGGTGAAAGTAGCAGGAACAACGCAGATAAACGGAAAAGAAACTCTCGGCACAGATATCAGCAGTTCGGCGGGTGGTGCGGAGCAGTCAGAAACAGAATATGAAGATACACAACAAAATGTACTTACCGTATATGACGAAGAAAATATTCTGATTTATTGCTATGAGCAGTTATTGCTTATCGGAAGCGGGAAAAATCTGACAGATGCAGACTGTTTCCCCGATAAGATCGGAAACGGTGAGGCGGTCACAGACAGTAACGGGAAGTCTGTTTGCTACGACAACGATAAAAATTATCGTATTGTGCAGGATATTGCCTTGCCAAGACACGTTGTATGGAAAATACCCGAAAATTTCAGCGGAAGAATATCGGGCACACCAACGCAGTCTGAAAAGACACTCTATGACGGTGCAGAAGATGTCATTTATCTGTATAACCCGTATCAGCTTGCAGTAATGGGAATGAAAGATGCCGATACGCAGGCGGTTATGACAGGTGACAGTGACGTTTCCACATTCGGAACAGGACAGTTGCTTTATACAGACAGCGATAATAACCGCTATCTGACGTACAGTGGCGAACATAATTACAGAATTTCCTGTACGTTCCGTTCAGATATTACAAAACCGTCGGTATCTGTACGAAAAAAGACAGTAGCGGAACCTTCAAAGGCGGGAACAGCCTCAGTTGACGGACGTGACTTTGCAGGTCAGGTATTGAAAACCCTCAATGGAATAACCTACATTCTCATTGGTAACGAGGAACAGTTGCGGAAAATCGGTACAGATGAAGAAGTTTTCACAGCGGTATATCAAACGGATTATGTTACAGGACAAGGACACGTTCTGGAGGAAGAAAACGGACGACTCATTCAGCTTTACGGCGGTGACGCTGATTTGTCTGAAACACATAACGGTTATAAAGACTACGGTTTTCACAGCATTGATGATGTACACAAACCGACATCAATGTCCGTCAGATATTATGTTGGTGTCGATCAGGTAACAGGAATACCGTATACTGATATCACAAAAGCTACCACCGATAAAAACAGTCTGACAGAGGCAAGCTGGCGGACACGTAAATATTATTCCAAAACGGAAAATTACATCATTTTCAGAGATATTGACTTAGGTGGAACGGCAAGACCATGGAAACCGCTGACATTTTCGGGAACGATGACAGGTGCAGTGGCTCAGGGTGATGAAACCATTTGGTCAGACACTGAAATTACCGCAACAACAAAGCTGGTTATTGCCAATGTCTATGTTGCCCAGAATACACCTATTATAACGACAGATTATATGGGAGTCGGCTTTTTTGCCACGATTACCAGTAAACAAAGTGCAGAAGATATTGGTGTAACTGCAGGTACGGTAAAGGTATCGAACATTGAGTTAAGCAATGTCAGTGTCAGTAATAATACCAATCAGACAGCAGAAGATGAGTCGTTAATCGAGGTCATTCTCAATTTAG
>CACYBZ010000458.1 GCA_902772795.1 uncultured Ruminococcus sp.
ACATCCTGACTGGGGAACATATATTTTCAACTATGAAAAGACAGAAGTCCGTAACTTCCTGATAGGCAGTGCGTTGTTCTGGATTGAACGTTTCCACGTTGACGGACTGAGAGTAGATGCGGTAGCGTCTATGCTGTATCTGGATTACGGTAAGAAAGACGGCGAATGGTTGCCGAATATGTATGGTGGAAGAGAAAATCTGGAGGCTATGGAATTCCTGAAACACCTTAATTCCATCAACTCACAAAGAAATCCTGGTTCGGCGATTATGGCAGAGGAATCAACGTCATTTGCCGGTATTACCAGAGATGTCAATGAGAACGGTCTTGGTTTTGCATTAAAGTGGAACATGGGCTGGATGAATGACTTCCTGCGTTATATGTCAACCGACCCGATTTACAGATGTCACGACCATAATGAACTGACTTTCAGCATGGTTTATGCAACGTCAGAGAAATTTATCCTTGTACTTTCTCATGACGAAGTAGTTTACGGTAAATGTTCTATGATTAACAAAATGCCCGGTGATGACTGGCAGAAGTTTGCTAACCTCCGTACAGCATACGGATTTATGTTTGGTCACCCCGGCAAGAAATTGTTGTTCATGGGTCAGGATTTTGCACAGTACGATGAGTGGAATGCCAACAAGGAGCTTGACTGGTATCTTATCGATCGTGTAGACAATAACAGAATGTTACAGCATTACTATAAAAAGTTATTGTCCATCTACAGAAGTCATCCTGCACTGTACGAACAGGATTTCACTTATGATGGTTTTGAGTGGATGAACTGCAATGACTGGAGTCACAGTGAAGTCAGCTTTGTCCGTAAGCCGTCAACCAAAGGCGAAAAATATTTGTTGTTTGTCTGCAACTTTGTACCTGTTCCGCACGACAATTTCATGATTGGTGTACCTTGTAAAGGTGAATACAAGCTGATTATGAACAGTGACTCTTCCGAGTTCGGCGGTTCGGATTACAACAAGATTACGTCGGTAACTTCCGAGAAGAGAGAGGCTGACGGTAAACCGTATTCTATCATTTATTCTATTCCTCCGCTGAGTGTAAGTATCTTTGAATTTGACTTTGTTGAAGACAGTCCTGAAGATATCGAGGCTGAGAAAAAGAGAAATGAAAATTTTGAAAAATTGCAGGCAATGAAGAACAAGCAGTCACGCAAGAAAAAGGCTAAAGCAGAAACAAAGGAAGAAGTCAAGACAGAAACTGTAGAAGCAGAAACGACAGAAACGGCTGAAGAGTAATTTGTTTTTTAGGGAACACATCATTCTGAACGGAATGATGTGTTTTTTTGGTTTTAAAGGCTTTGTCCTTGAAATCCAAAAGCTTTTAAAAAGGCTTGACCAAAACTTTAAGATCTTCTGTCTGAATGCAGAATAAAAAATCCCCGTCAGTTCAATAAACTGACGGGGATAAATATTAGTCTTCCGTATTGTCGTCACTATCAGGAACAGTAGGTTCTTCATAAGGAACAGTGGGTTCTTCGTAAGAAGGTTCGGTAGGTTCTTCATAATACGGTTCTTCCGTAGTGGGCTGAGGAGTTTCCTGCGTAGTCGGTTCAGTAGACGGCTGTACGGGAGGAATATAAGACCCTGCGGTAAATCTTACCTGTTTGTTGATAAAGTCGATTTCGTATTTTCTCCAGATCTGTCCGTCAACTTCCACATAGACAACAGCGGTATCTTTTCCTCTTACGGCAAAGGTCAGCTGTCTTTGTGTAGCGGGAATCATATTACGGCTTACGGTATCATCAAGTACACCGTTGACAGTTACTCTTACAGGACATTCGGTAACAGCGTTGGTAGGCAGAAGTGTGGTGATATTGAGTATCTTATATTTGTCTATACCTTTGGCAACGTATACCTTTACCGTAGAGTTTTTCTGAACTTCACTGCCTTTCATAGGGCTTTGTCCGAGTACGGTTTCTGCAGGAAGGTCAACTTCGGTGTTGTATTCATAATCGAAAGTAAGTCCTGCATTGGCAATTGCTTCAGAGGCCTGATCTTTTGTCATGTTAGCAATATCGGGAACTTTCAGGGTATCCTTAACGACGGTTTTCTTGACAAATACTTTGATTTTTTCAGTAACGGCAACTTCACTGCCTGCTTTTGGAGTGGTATCTCTTACGATATCTTCTGCTGTGTCCTCGTCTTCAATGTAAATAACGTCAGCAGAAAGCCCTTTTGCTTTGATTTTGGCAATAGCGGTTTCTTCAGGTTCTCCCGAAACATAAGGAACCGCAATAAGCGTGTCAGAACTATTGACAGTAAGAGTAATGACAGCACCTTCTTTTACCTTCTTTGCACCTGCTTCAGGTTCCTGTGCCAGAATCTCGCCTTCGGGTTTACTGGAATCATAAACATTGATAACATCCCATGAGAATTTATAGTTTTTATTTTCTGTTACTGATGAATATTTCTGTCCGATGAAATTGGGAATGTCAACAGATGCGGTGTTGCTTGCCTCACAGGAATGCAACAAGGCAAGTGACCCGAACAAAATCAGACAGAGCATTAAAGAAGTGAATACACCAACTAAAATGTTGAAAATCGGAGAACGGGCTTTTTCAGCGGCCTCAGCATATTTGGCATAAGCAGGTTCATCGTCATCATTGTCTATATCTTCATCGGCAGGGTATTCGTAATTGAATACAGTGTCGGGATTTTTGGTGACTTTCTGTAAATCAAAAAGCATTTCCTCGGCGGTAGCATAGCGTTGTGTGGGGTCTTTACGCATAGCACGCAAGGTAATTTCTTCCAGTCCGGCAGGAATATCGGGGTTGATATCTCTCGGTGGTTGGGGATCAGACTGTAGTTGCATGATAGCTACAGAAACAGCACTGTCTGCCTCGAACGGCAGTTTGCCTGTCAGCATTTCATACAGCATAACGCCTATGGAATAGACATCGCTTTTGCCGTCTGTACGGTCGCCCTTAGCCTGTTCAGGGGCGATGTAGTGTACAGAACCGATAGCCTTGTCTGTCATCGTACGGGTTTCGGTGTTGGAAAATCTCGCAATACCAAAGTCTGTAACCTTAATCGTACCGTCTTGTAAAAGCATCATATTCTGCGGTTTGACATCACGGTGAATAATGCCTTTTTCATGTGCGTGTTGCATAGCCTTGAGTATCTGACTGGTAAAATAGACTGCCATTTTCCAGTCTATTTTATTTTCCTGCTGGTCAAGATATTCTTTCA
>CACYBZ010000459.1 GCA_902772795.1 uncultured Ruminococcus sp.
CCAAGGGGCTTTGCCCCTTGACCCCACCGACTTTTTGATAAAAGTCGGACAAAAACTTTTGTGGCTCACTTCGTTCGGACTGTTCCAGGGTTGCACCCTTGAAAATCCTGCCAAGGGGCTTTGCCCCTTGACCCCACCAACTTTTTGAAAAAAGTTGGACAAAAACTTTTATGGCTCACTTCGTTCGGATTCTTTCCCCTACGTTTTCCGAAATCTACGTCAGCAGATTTCGCCTTAAAAGTTTCGGTCAAGCCTTTTCAAAGGCTTGCGGGGTTCAGGGGCAGAGCCCCTGATGGGGGTTCGGGGGCAAAGCCCCTGACTCACGAAAATTTGAGAAGGTCTTTCAATTCTGACTCTGTGCGGAACTTTCCGCTGTAAGTGGTTGTCACTGTTTTAGAAGATGTGTTTCTGATTCCTCTTGCTGTCATGCAACTGTGACAACCGCTTATCGCTACACCGACATCTTCACTTCCTGTCGCTTCAACAATGATTTCGGCAATATCTCTGCCCAGTTTTTCCTGCAACTGCAACCGCTTTGCCGCCATATCGCAGATTCTGGCAATTTTACTCAGCCCCAGTACTTTTCCTTTCGGAATATAGGCAACATTGACTTTCATATCATACATCAACGCCATATGATGTTCGCAATAACTGAACACTGTAATATCTTTCATGACAACAGCGTCCTGACTGTCAGAACGATAAGCAAATGTCTTACCGAACATCTCGGCAATTTCATGATTGCTGTAAGCAATACCCTCCAGCATTTCTTCCAGCATTTCTGCCACTCTTTGCGGAGTTTCCTGCAATCCCTCACGATTGGGGTCTTCCCCTATTGCTTCCAGAATTCCCCGAACGTGCCTTTCAATAGCTTGTTTATCCATCAGCCTATACTCCTTTCTGATTGGGGTGCCAGATAAATTTATGTAACTGTAACTGTAATCGGACTTTGTTGAGTCTGTGTTGTATCATAAACGCAACGATTTCCTTTGTGTCAATCCTGCCGAACACAGGACTGAAATATACATGACATTTTTCTGTAAGTGAATATTTATGAATGACTTCGCTTGCTTTTTTGAGGTCGCCCTCACTGCCGACAACAAATTTCACGGTATCCCCCGACTCCAGCAAAGCAAAATTGTCTGTACACATCTTGTTTTCCATACCGCTTGACGGTAACTTATAGTCCATAGTGAACAGCGGACGATGTGGTAACACAGAAAATCTGTGCAGAGGAATACTGCCGTTGGTTTCAATTTCCACGCTGAGATGATGCTCCCCCAGTAAGTCAATCAGTTCGGCAATATCTTTCTGTAAGAGGGGTTCACCGCCTGTAAGGGTAACATTATCAATATTCTGCGTGATTATCCACTGAAAAAGTTCATGAGGGGTATAGTCTGTTGAGGGGGTATCGTCATAGTTTGCCCACTGCGTGTCGCAATAAGAACAATGCAGATTGCACTTCTTGAAACGGACAAACACCGCCAACGTGCCTGCCCGAGTTCCCTCCCCGTTGATACTTACAAATTTTTCGGCAACGGCTAACATAACGGCTTTTCCTCCCGATAGCAGGCACAGTTGTTCGGTGTTTCGTAAACGGTCACAGCCGAAACGGGCATATGTTCGGCTTTGAGCCGTTCAAAGAAATATCTGGCGAAATTTTCGGCAGTCGGACGGAAACTGACTTCGGTAAGGGCAAAGGACTCCTCAAGAAGTGCTTTGCGGGTAGTCGGTTTCAGGGTATCCGTTTCATAAATCAGGGTATGGTCGAAACTGTCAGCGAGTTCTTTAAGGACTTTCTTCAAATCCCCGAAATCAATAACCATTCCGCTTTGCGATGTATTTTCCTGCAAAGTCGGCGAACTGACTTCCGCTTCCACCACCCAGCGGTGACCGTGAATATTGGCACATTTGCCGTTATAATGTTTCAGAAAATGAGCACTGTCAAAAGCGACAGAGGTTTTTAAATAATACATAGACACTCCTTCAAAAAAATAAGCGTCTGCTTTTCAGCAGACGCACCGTTTTCGGAACAGACAAACAAAAAGCACTGAAACACTGTGCTTTCTGCCCTAGTTTTGTTTAAAGACAGGATGGTGCAAACGAACTGTCTTATTCACCGAATATTATAGCATGAAAACACAGTTTGTCAATGTTTGCCGAGCGTTTTCAGCGAAATTTTACAGCAGGAAATTCACAATATGATTGACAGCGATATCCATTTTCTGCGGGTGGGAAAAACGATGGTCGGCAGACTCCACAACTTCAAAACAAAGAGTATTTTTTTCGGCAAAGTCTTTGACCATGGAAAACGGAACGACTTCATCTTCTGTCCCCTGAACAATGAGTATATTCTGAGCGTAAGGCTGATAATTGTACTGCGTAATATCCGAATTTTCCAGTTCACTGACGAAATCCTTTGTCACTTTGACTTTTCTTTCAAACCCCAGCAACACAGGTTTGCCTTTCTGAAGCTGACTGATATTCTCTGTCGCCATCAGCGTATTGGTCATAACAACATACATATTTACCGCAGGACAACGCAATGCTACTTTACAAAACGGATTTTCTTTTTCGGCAATATATTTCAACAGAAGATATCCGCCGAAACTTGTTCCGCACCCGTAAAGCTTTTCTGCTTTGTAATTTGTTCTGGCGTAATGGACAACAATATCCAGATACGCTATACAGTCTTTAAGTACCAGCTTGTTTCTGGCATCATCACCGTGACACGGCAAATCGAAAATCAGTAAAGCCGTATTTCGTTGTTTTTTCTGTACTCTCTCAGCGATTTTTTCGGCTGACTTATTATCCTTGAATCCGCTGAAACCATGACAGAAAACAATCACGTCCTTAATGGTTCGGATATTATCACAATAGAGCTTACATCTTATGCTGAATCCTTTCTGATTGATACTGAAATATTTAATCATTCGTATAACACCTCCGAAACTATTTTTTTCAGTGTAACATAATTATCACCGTGTTTCAAGTTTTTTCAGATGGAAAAATGGTTGGCATTCTGGTATTTTTCTCTTTTCTGACATCTTACCCCACAAAAAAAGACTTCCGCAGATAGTCCATCTAC
>CACYBZ010000460.1 GCA_902772795.1 uncultured Ruminococcus sp.
ACGAAATAACAAATAATTTAGCACATAAAAGTGTAAAAGTTTTATGTGCTAAAGCGGTACAATAACGGAGGTTTTTTTATGGCACAGATTACCAATGCCAATCTGGTTTCGTACAGTCCGTCGCTGAAAGTTCTGGACTGCACATTAAGAGATGGCGGACTTGTAAACAGTTTTCATTTTTCCGACGATTTCGTCAGGGATTTATATAAGACCTGCATTGCTTCAGGCATTGACTATATGGAATTCGGTTACAAAGCCGACAGGGATATTTTTGATGAAAGCGAATTCGGAAAATGGAAATTCTGTAAAGATGACGATATCAGAGCGATAGTCGGCGATAATGACACCAGTCTGAAAATTTCGGTTATGGCTGACGTGGGCAGAACCAATTACGAAAGAGATATTCTTGACAAAAGTGACAGTCCCATTGATTTGATAAGGGTAGCCACATATATCAACTCCATTCCTACCGCTATTGAAATGATAGAAGATGCCAAGAACAAAGGTTATGAAGTTTCCTGTAATCTGATGGCGGTATCGAAAGTCAACAGTGAAGATTTAATCAACGGTCTTAACGAAATTGCCCGTAGCAGTACAGATTACATTTATATTGTTGACAGTTTCGGCTGTTTCTATCCCGAACAGGTTGCCCGTCTTACTGACCAGTATGTCGAAATAGGCGACAAATTCAACAAGAAAATCGGTATGCATGCACACAACAACCAGCAACTGGCATTTGCCAACACTATCACCGCCTTAATGCACAATGCCAAAATACTGGATTCCACGGTAAGCGGAATGGGACGTGGTGCAGGAAACTGCTTTACTGAGTCACTGCTGAGTTTTCTGCGAAATCCGAAATACAAACTTTTCCCCATGCTGAACTTTGTGGAAAAACACATTGTTAAACTGAAAGCCGAGGGTAATCAGTGGGGATATGACATTCCCTATCTGCTGACAGGTATTCTCAATGCACACCCCTCCTCAGCGATTAAGTTCATCAAAGATAACCGTACCGACTATTCCCGATACTACCACGAACTTCTGGACAATACGCTTTGATTTGAGCGATATATAAACCAAAAAATTCGTCTGTCAATTTTCAAAAGTCATTGACAGACGAATTTTTTTATCTGTTGTTGATAGTTTCGGGATACATATCATGACGGGCAAGTCTTTCCCACGCCAGTTTTTCCCATTTGGTTTCGGGCATACCGTAATTACAGTAGGGGTCAATGGACAATCCGCCACGTGGCAGAAATTTCCCCCAGACTTCGATATATTTTGGTTTCATCAGACGAATAAGGTCTTTCATGATGATATTCACACAGTCCTCATGAAAATCCCCGTGATTGCGAAAACTGAATAAGTATAATTTCAACGATTTACTTTCCACCATCAGTTCATCGGGAATGTAGGAAATGTAGATGGTGGCAAAGTCAGGCTGACCCGTGATAGGACAAAGACTGGTAAATTCAGGACAGTTGAATTTGACAAAATAATCATTTTCCCTGTGCTTGTTCGGAAAAGTTTCCAGCACTTCGGGAGCATAGTCCATGCGATAGCTTACGTTATGATTTCCTAAAAGAGAGATATTACCCGTTTCATTTTCTGTGCGTCCGTTCATAAGATTACTCCTCCGCTTTCATCAATGGGTCGGTGATACCGTTAGTGGCGAAAGCCTTTATTCTGTCACGACAAGTACCGCAAAGACCGCAGGGTTTTTCATTTCCCTCATAGCAACTCCACGTCATTTCATAAGGAACACCAAGTTCCATACCTTTTTTTACCACGTCAGCCTTTGTCATGCCCACAAACGGAGCAACAATCCTGAGTTGTCCGCCACTGCCCAGAAAGATTGCCGAATTCATTGCCTCATTAAATTCCCTGCTGCAATCGGGATAGGCATTACCTGCCGAATCGTCACTGTGTATGCCGTAATAGATGACAGAACAGTCATTTGCCAGTGCCACACTGGCACTTACAGAAAGAAACAGTCCGTTACGGAACGGCACATAAGTGGATACAGGTCTGCCCTGAGTGGTTTTAAGTTGTTCGGCATAGGTTTCTTTGGGAATTTCCTTGTCAGACGTTGCCAGCAGAGAACAGTCTGCATTTTCAAAGATTTTCGCCACATCGATTTCCATATGACGGACGTTGTAATATTTTGCCAGTTTTCTTGCTGACTGTAATTCCTTGTCATGTTTTTGTCCGTAACTCAGGGACAACGCTATGACATTATCTTTTCCATGCTGTTCAATCGCCGAGGCAAGACAGGTTGTGCTGTCTATACCACCGCTGAATAAAACTAATGCTTTCATATTACGCTCCTTTATCTGTTTTAAAGGCTTCGCCCTTAAAAATCTCGATTTAAGGGTTGCACCCTTAAAAATCCTGCCAAGGGGCTTTGCCCCTTGACCCCACCGACTTTTTGAAAAAAGTCGGACAAAAACTTTTGTGGCTCACTTCGTTCGG
>CACYBZ010000461.1 GCA_902772795.1 uncultured Ruminococcus sp.
GACCCTACCACTTTTGAAAAAGTGGACAAAACTTTTAATTGTCATAGCTATACGAAAATTATTCCAACCGCACAGATGGAATTTTTTTGTAATCGATTTCATCAGCTATACTATAACATACTGTTTTTGATTTTTCAATTTGTTTTGCAAGGTATCCGTATAAAACTTTGACAATGTTTTTTGTGAATAATCGACGAATACCCGACCGATACCCCTAAAAAGAAATTACGTACTATCTGTTTGGTACTATTTCTTGAGTATTTTTTTACATTTGCATAAATATTATATAAAAACAATAAAATTTTTCTTTTCAAATGCCGAAAATTCTGTTATACTCTTTACAGATGAAAAGCATAAACATCATCATAAGGAGGAGAAAACAATGAAAATATGGACAAAGGAAGAACGCTACCGTATTCTGAAAAGTGCCGATGAAATCCGTCCGCTTCATGAACGGATTATTCAGTCGGATTACCGTCAGCATTACCATATCCAGAGTGTGACAGGTCTGTTGAATGACCCTAACGGATTTGTTTTTCATAACGGTCTGTGGCATCTTTTCTATCAGTGGTGTCCGTGGGGAGCGGTTCACGGACTGAAATACTGGTATCACACGGTTTCCGAAAATCTGGTGACATGGCAGAACAAAGGTGTCTGTATCCGTCCCGATACGGAATATGACAATAAAGGGGCTTATTCAGGTTCTGCATTGCCTACGGAAGATTCTGTCTACCTCTACTACACAGGCAATCACCGTGATGAAGACTGGACACGCAGACCTTATACCTGTCTTGTCCATATGAAAGACGGCGGAACAGTACAGAAACTCCGTCCGCTTTTCGGAGCAAATGAAAACTATACGGAACATCAGCGTGACCCTAAAATCATCTTTAACGAACAAAACGGAAAGTATTATCTCATTATCGGGGCTCAGACAAAAGATAAAAGAGGCTGTATTATTATTTATACTTCCGATTCCGCCACAGAAAACTGGCATTTCGCAGGAGAACTTAAAGTTATCGGTTTTGAAAACTTCGGCGATATGTGGGAATGTCCGTCCATTGAAAGTATAAGCGGTTATGACGTGCTGATTTTCTGTCCTCAGCATATCCGTCTGGCAGGGCGTGGCGGTGCCGTACACCACAGCGGTTATCTTCTGGGTCATATGGACTGGGAAAACCTGATATTTACGCCCGACAATACAAGTTTTCATGTACTGGATTTCGGGTTTGACGCTTATGCCGCCGAATGTGCCGCAAATCCTGACGATAAAAACAAGGCGACACTGGTAGCCTGGATGGGTCTGCCTGACGCTGCCTATCCCACTGATGAAGAAGAATGGTCGGGTTGTCTTACCCTGCCCCGTGAACTGCGTGTAAGAAACCGTCGGCTGATTCAACAGCCACTGGACGGACTTCGGCAACTGCGTGAAGAAAAGATTGACCCTGAATGTACCGACCTGTTACCCCGTGTGTGTGAAATGGAAATCATCAGCAGAGGCGGAAATCTGACACTGCGTCTTTTTGCCAGAGCAGACGGCAGCGGAGGACTTGTCGTGACCTATGACGATACCGAAAAACAAATCACCATAGACCGTTCTCAGATGAACCGCCGTTTCAATACGGAACTTGGCGAACAGCGTACCCGTCCTTTGCCGAAAGGATTATTTCATCTGCGTTTTTTCATCGACCGCAGTTCTGTGGAAATTTTTGTCAATGACGGAGATGCCGTATTTTCTTCCCGTATCTTCCCCACAGAAGAAGAAAACCGCTTTGAAATAGACGGTGATGTGTCTGTTCATCTCTGGAAATTGAAGCGTGCCGTACAGGATAACTTCATTGTGGATTAATAGAGGTAGTCGGAAACTGGCGTAAAGGAAAGATACGATGGTAAAAGAAGTCAGACCACAGGACACAACGAGAGAAAAAGCTTACAAACTTTGGCTGAAAGTGCCAAATCCAATGGTTACTTTTTTCAAGACACTGAATGTAACAAATTTAGTCCGAATAAGCAAACAGGGAAAAAAATTCAATATGCTTATGCTGTATTGCATAGGAAAGACTGCCGTCAATATAAAAGAGTTTTATACGCTTCCTGTCGGTGACAGACTTATGCAATACGACACGATTGCTGTAAATACGATTGTAAAAAATAAAAACGATGCTATCAATTCCTGCGATATTCCTTTTTCGGATAATCCGGATAAATTTGAGGAAAATTATCTGAAAAATACGGTATGTTCTGCGGAAAACTGCCGTGATTATGATTTATCCGCAGAAAGTATGGTTATCGGTACATCAGCAATCGTTGAAACAGAACTTGATGGCGTTGTCGGTATGAACAGCGGTTTCAATAATCCGTTTATTATCTGGGGAAGATATCGAAAAAACATATCAGGGTATTTTCTGCCGATATCGTTTCAGTTTCACCACACGCAGATGGACGGTATTCATGCGGGAAAATTTCTGGAAAATCTGCAAAATGAAATTGACTGTCTGAAAACAGATAAAAAACAATGAATGGTAAAAAGGTGGTCGGAATGAATATCAGGGAAATATATCCGAACGAACTTCATGACTTGCTGGAATTGTATACGCATTTACATGAGCATAGCATACCTGAAAACAGTGACGGTTTACAAAATACGTGGTCTGTTATCTGCAATGATGTAAACCACCATATTATTGTCTGTGAAATTGACGGTAAAATTGTTTCGTCTTGTGTGTGCGTGATTATTCCGAACCTGACAAGAAATACCCGTTCTTACGCATTTATCGAAAATGTCGTTACACATTCCGATTACAGGAAAAGAGGCTGTGCGACTGCCTGCCTGAACTATGCAAAGAAACTGGCGGTCAGAAATAATTGCTATAAAATAATGTTGCTGACAGGTTCAAAAAATGAAAATACGCTGAATTTCTATAAAAAAGCAGGTTACAACAGTACAGACAAAACAGCATTCATACAATGGTTATGATAAGAACGAATAAATATTTTCTGTTCGGAGCAGTTGGCATGATTTTCTGAAATGCGTAATAATCAACCTTTAGCTATGATACTTGAAAATCTTGTCCACTTTTGGGGCAATGTTGTCAACTTAAGATATGCTTACTTTAAGCGGTGACAATCAAAAGTTTTTTGTCCACTTTTTTGAAAAAAAGTGGGCGGGGTCAAGGGGCTGCCGCCCCTTGTGGGATTTTTAAGGGCGAAGCCCTTAATGACACGCTTCGTATCGTTGAGGTGACAGAGCGTTTCTTGTTGTTTTCCGTCTTTTGTGTTACTTTCAGATTGTTCAGATAACAAAATGAAAGGAAAGAACGAAAATGCAAGAAAAACAAAAAAAAACTTTATTCACAGGAATCGGACTGCTGACGGCTTTCGGAATATGGACACTGTTGATACAGTATGTCGATGTGCAGAGTGCAGGACAGAAAGGTACAAATATCGGTTTTGCCACATTCAATGTCTGGTTTCACAAGATAACAGGCGTGCATATGTGGATTTATACCGTTACAGACTGGCTCGGACTTGTTCCCATAGTGATTTGTCTATGCTTCGGGGGACTTGGATTTGTGCAGTTAATAAAACGCAGAAGTCTGTTTAAAGTTGATACTGACATTCTTCTTTTAGGGGTATATTATATACTGGTGATTTTCGGCTATCTGTTTTTTGAGATGGTTCCCATCAATTACAGACCAATCCTTATCAATGGATTTATGGAAGCTTCGTATCCGTCCTCAACAACGCTTCTGGTTCTGAGCGTTATGCCTACTCTGAAACTGCAGATCTACCGCAGGCATACAGCAACGGCAATCAGAAGAATTTCCGATATATTTGTCGTTTTGTTTTCGGCATTTATGGTTATCGGAAGACTGATTGCAGGTGTTCACTGGGCAACGGATATTGTCGGTTCTGTTTTTCTCAGTGCAGGATTATTTATGATTTACTGGTTTTCGGTCATAACGGCAGACGAAAAAAATACGGGAGAAAAGAAACATGGAATTCAATGAGAAATTGCAGGAACTGCGAAAAAGCAGAGGACTTACACAAGAAGAACTTGCAGAAAAACTTTTTGTTTCCCGAACTGCCGTTTCAAAATGGGAGTCAGGCAGAGGCTACCCGAATATTGACTCACTCAAAGAAATATCCCGATTTTTCTCCGTAACCATTGACGAACTGATTTGTACAGAAGAAATACTGTCTGTCGCAGAAAATGAGAAAAAAGCCTATATCAATAAATATCTTTCTCTGATATGCAGTGTTTTAGATATATTATCAGCAATACTGTTTTTCATTCCCGTATTCGGAAATGGTATGAACTCTTTTTCTGCGGTATCTTTATTTGCGATAACAGGTATCCGTTTCTGGATAAAGACAGTATATGCAGTTGTTATCGGTATTACAGCGATAAACGGAATATGCGGTGTGATTATCAGCAATTTTGATAAACCGATTTGGGATAAACACCGACTTGTTACAGGAATTGTTTTATCTGTCATCAGCGTTATTGTCTTTATAGCAAGCAGACAACCGTATGCAGGAATGTTTTGTTTTTTTCTGTTGGTAATAAAAGGCATTTTATTATTTAAAGTAAAATAAAAATGCTATTTATTTCTATAAAATAATATTTTCAGGAGGCAGAATAATGAATACAACAGATTATATTATTCGTTCGGAAGAAAAAGCGGATTACAGAGCAGTGGAAAATCTTATCAGGGAGTCATTCTGGAATGTTTACCGTCCGGGTTGTACAGAACATTATGTCATTCACGTTTTAAGAAAAGACCCGTCTTTTGTGAAAGAACTGGATTTCGTCATGGAAAAAGACGAAAAGCTGATTGGGCAGAATATGTTTATGAAGACGGTTATCCAATCTGACGACGGTAAAGAAATTCCTGTTCTGACAATGGGGCCGATTTGTATTACTCCCGAACTGCAAGGTAAAGGCTACGGTAAAAAGCTGTTGGATTATTCTTTGACAAAGGCTACCGAGTCAGGATTCGGTGCAGTTTTGTTTGAGGGGAATATCGGATTCTACGGCAAAAGCGGATTTGATTATTCCCGAAAGTTTGGTATCCGATACCATGACTTACCGAAAGACGCTGACGATTCCTTTTTTCTTTGCAAGGAACTGATTTCGGGATATCTTGACGGTATTACAGGCGTTTATCAGACACCGCAAGGCTATTATATCAATGATGAAGACGTTGAAAGGTTCGACAAAGAATTTCCTGTCAAGGAAAAACTGAAATTACCTGGACAGTTGTTTTAAAAACTGCCACCGTTTTACTCTCCCTGTCAGCTTTGCTGACATTTCCCCGCTTTAAAGTGACGGAAGAAGTTTTAAAAATATTTCTACCTGAGCGGTTGGAATGGTTTTCCCCTTGTATAGCTATGACAATGAAAAGTTTTGTCCACTTTTTCAAAAGTGGTGGGGTCAAGGGGCAAAGCCCCATATGCACTAACATAAGTC
>CACYBZ010000462.1 GCA_902772795.1 uncultured Ruminococcus sp.
AAAGTTTTTGTCCGACTTTTTTCAAAAAGTCGGTGGGGTCAAGGGGCAAAGCCCCTTGGCAGGATTTTCAAGGGTGCAACCCTTGAAGCGGAACTTTTTTAAGCAATACAACCATCAAACAAATCATCAGCTACTTTTAAAATCACAGATTTCAGTTCAAGATTCTGCAAAAACTTTTCAGGAACAGCTTGCATGCCAAGATATGCCCCTAAGATATTCCCGGTTACAGCCCCCGTAGAATCACTGTCACCGCTATGATTAACGGAAACGATAATCGCTTTTTCAAAATCATGCTGATATTTCAACGCACAATAGACAGCAACGGCAATGGTTTCTTCCGCAACCCACCCTTCGCCGAGTTGTTTCAGAGCCTGCCTGTCACTGATGTCTGTTCTCTGTGAAAGCGATACCGCTTTATCAATTAAGTCAATAAATTTGTCAATATATTGTCCGTCCGCAAAAAGTTGTTTCACGGCATTTTCAGCACTCTGAACAGCGTCCGTCAGTCTGAGTTCATCGCTATGGGCGACAAGTGCAATAATATGCACAAAAAATGCCGAAGCAATATGACTGAGTTCATGTCCGTGAGTAAGTGCCGAGACTTTTGCTCCGAGCATATCAATTTCATCAATCGGAAAACAGTTGTTATCAAAGAAAAGTCCGACAGGAGCAACCCTCATCACACCACCACAACCTTTACTGTTGTTAATGGGATTTTCTATTGTCCCGTTACAGCCCTTTATGATGGCACTGATACAGGTATTGCCCGGTGCTCTGGCAAAAAACAACTCAGGAACATTCAACAACCATGAAACATGTTCATATTCATCGTCCGCATAATTCTTCATCTGTGTATAAAGCCAGTTTCGATAACACTGAGCAATACATTCCAGATAATTCTGATTCTTATCGGCAAGCAGTAAACCATTGGCAGTAAACAGCGTCATCTGCGTATCATCTGATATAATCGCTTTACCGTTGAAAAGTTCATATTCCGTAATACCGTTCTTACCGAATCTGGTCAGGATTTCCCTTTCGGACATAAATTCAACGGTATACCCCAAAGCGTCACCAACAGCACCGCCAATAAGACAGCCACGGTATTTGTCTTTGTTTTTCATTATTAGAAACTCTCCTGAAAAATGTTATGCCTCCGCACGGTTGATAGCGTTAAGTACACCGAAAATAGAACTTCTGTAAATATTTCCTGAAATTCCCACACCGAAAATACTTCCGCCTCTTGGTGTCATAAGATGAATATACGATACCGCTTTTGAGTCTGAACCTGTGGAAATAGCGTGCTGGGAATAATCCACAAACTTATACTTGGAAATACCGACACCCTCCAACGCATGGAAAAAGGCATCTATGGGACCATTTCCCTCACCCGAAATAGGTACATCCGTAGAGGGGTCGCTGTTGGTACGAAGTATTCCTGTAACCTTGACCATGTTACCGTCCTCACCGATTTCCGTCACCGTGGGGTGTCCGACAATTTCATATTTTCTTACCGTATTGATATAGGCTTCTTCAAAAATAGAAAGCAATTCATTGGGAATCAGTTCCCTGCCGAGTTCATCGCATTTTTTCTGAACGAGGTCACTGAATTCAGGGTGCATTTGCTTAGGCAACTTATAGCCGAAACTATGTGCCATAACGAATGCTGCTCCACCCTTTCCTGACTGCGAATTGATACGGATAATCGGTTCGTACTGTCTGCCGACATCAGCAGGATCAATAGGAAGATACGGCACCTCCCAATAAGGACTGTCTGTTTCTTTCATGTATTCCATACCCTTATTGATAGCGTCCTGATGTGAACCTGAAAATGCCGTAAAGACCAGTTCACCGATATAGGGTGTTCTTTCATGGATTTTCATATTGGTACAACGTTCGTAGACTTCTTTATATTTGGGTAAATTGCTGAAATCCAGTTTCGGGTCAACACCCTGTGTATACATATTCAGACCAACAGTAACAATATCAAGATTACCTGTTCTTTCACCATTGCCGAACAAAGTTCCTTCTACTCTTTCCGCACCTGCCAGTAATGCCAGTTCAGCAGAAGCCACACCTGTTCCTCTGTCGTTGTGGGGGTGAATACTGATAATTGCACTTTCCCTGTTCGGAAGATGTCTGATAAAATAT
>CACYBZ010000463.1 GCA_902772795.1 uncultured Ruminococcus sp.
AGACCCTTCACTGCGTTCAGGGTGACAAACAGCGTATTTTTATTGTGTATAATCACGAAAAACAGGAAATTTACTCATTTATAGTTAAGTTGTGAATACTGAATAAAAAATAAAAAAAGTGATGTCAAAATAAGATAATTATGGTATAATGAATACAGCTTTAAGTTTGTTGCAAAATTTCAGGGAAAGGACGGCAGTAATATGGTGAACGATATGTATAACTCACAGAACTATGGAGATACACAGTTGCTGGGCGGTAATTTGCCATCACAGTCAGACAGAGGGGCTTGTATCACCGTTATCGACAGTGAGAGAGTTATCAGAACAATTCCGCTTGTCAAGGCGGAAAGTATTATGGGAACGGAAGGGGATATCCGAATCAATTCCCGTATTGTTTCCCGAAGACATGGAAAATTTACACAGATTAAGGGAGATTTCTACTATAATGATGAAGGAAGTCTGAACGGTACAATGCTCAACGGAGCACAGATAGGCTGTGGACATTATAACCGTTCGCAGATGTATCGTCTGGGAAATGGTGATGTTATTAAAATTACTGTTCCGGGGTCGGTAGGCAACCCTGAAAATGTAATGATGATATTTTCGGAAGGTATGTCGACAAATGCCCGCTGGAAATATATCAGTCTGAAGGACAAACCCAATCATGAACTGGAAATCGGCAGAAGTGTTCCGCAAGGGGAATTGTGTATTGACAGTGTCAAAGTTTCCAAAACACACGCCAAGATTGTCTACTGGCCTGACAGGGTGTTCATTGTAGATAAGGACAGTCTGAACGGGGTGATTGTCAACGGAAAACGAATTACAGAAAGTTGTTTTTTGCATGACTATGATGTTATTTCGATTGCCAATACGAAAATTATCTATATAGACGGTATGGTCTATTTCAATATTGAACCTAATGGCATTAAGCTTGAAGTTTATGACATCAGCAAGGTAGTACAAAAAAACAAGACGATACTCGAACATATTACTTTAACAGTACATCCTTGTGAATTGGTAGCCATCATCGGTGGATCAGGTGCGGGAAAATCTACATTTATGAATTGTATCAATGGTTATGAACCGGCAACAAGTGGGGCAGTGTTTATGGACGGTATGAATCTTTATGATAATTATCACCTGATGAAATCCAGAATAGGAAACGTACCGCAGAAAGATGAATTATATGATTATCTGAGTGTATACCATTCTTTGAAGTTTACGGCAGATTTACGTCTGACCAAGGATATTTCCAGACAGGAGAAAATCAAGCGGGTAGAGGAAGTCATGCAGATTATGGGACTTTCTGAACATCGTAACACACTGATTAAAAAACTCAGCGGAGGACAGAAAAAGCGTGTGAGTATTGCCATGGAACTAGTGTCTGACCCCGATATCTTTTTTCTGGACGAGCCGACATCGGGACTTGACCCCGAAACGGAAACTATTCTGATGAAACAGTTGAAAAATTTGTCGTTGAACATCGGTAAAACGATTATTGTTATTACACATACGTTACAGAATATTCATTTATTTGATAAAATCATATTCCTTGCTCCGGGAGGAAAGCTTTGTTATTACGGTCCGCCATCAGATGCATTGCATTTTTTTGGTGTCACAGCTATTTCGGAAGCCTATGAAAAAGTAAAAAATTATGCGGATTATTTTATCGGTCAGTATAATCAGTCTTTAGGGAGGTGAGGATTTTGGAAAATAAACAGATATCTGTTTGGACACAGATTATGATTCTTGTCAAAAGACAGTTTTGCATTTTAAAGGCAAACAGCAAGAAAATATTGATGGTGGTACTGTTACCGATTGTTACTGCCGTTACTGTCGGACTGGTATCTTCAAAAGATACGTTTATTACTTATGAGGATACCCAATCAACACTGTTTACTATGGTATGTGTAGCCATATGGATAGGACTTTTCAATTCTATACAGGAAATCTGTCAGGAAAGAGGAATTCTGAAACGGGAATATATGGCAAATCTGAAAATATTTGCTTATGTTACAGCAAAGTTCATTGTACAGTTTATTTTGTGTTTTTTACAGTCACTGGTATTTTTAGGGGTGTGCACATTGCTGATGGATTTTCCGTCAGACAGTATTATCAGCGGAAGTTTCTTTATTGATATGTTTATTTCGTTGTTCCTGCTGATGCTGGCATCGGATATGCTGGGATTGTTTGTGTCGGCAATCGTTAAATCAGGAGATATTGCTAATATTATTGCACCGATTATTCTTATTGCTCAGCTGGTTTTGTCGGGAGTGTTGTTTGACTTGAACGGATTTACCCAAAAAATTTCCTATATTACGTTCAGTAAATGGGGAATGGACAGTCTGGGGTCTATTGTTGACCTGAACAGTCTGGAACTGCGTATTGTTGCCCAGGCGAAAGACGATGCTGCCCGAAATATGTTGAAATCCATCATTGAACGGGAATTTTATGACGGATTTGAGGCAGTGCCAAAGCATATCTGGGTTACATGGATGATATTATTTTTGTTTACCGTTTTGTTGATAGCGGTTTCTTCACTGATACTCAGGCGGATATCGAAAGATGCAAGATAAGGGAGGCGGATACAATTTGGATACACAGCTGTTTGTTTCGGTGTATTCCGATAAAGGCGTAAGAAAAACAGTCAATCAGGATAATTTTTTTCTCAACGGAAAGATATTGCGAAACGTCAGCGACACCACGACGGAACAGACAGGATTTTATCCGGATGGTGTGTTTGCGGTATGTGATGGTATGGGCGGAGAAAGTGACGGCGAAATTGCCTCCCGTATTGCTGTGGAAGAAA
>CACYBZ010000464.1 GCA_902772795.1 uncultured Ruminococcus sp.
CGTGACAAAAGGAGATATCAACGGCGATTGCCATGTCAGATTAAAAGATGCCGTTCTGGTACAAAAATATTTACTTGACATGACATCATTTGATGACAGAATGTTCTATTGTGCCGATTTCAACAATGACGGCAGGGTTACTCTTTCTGATGTTATTCTCATTCAGCGTTATGTTATCAAGAACTGACAGCAATACTTTCTGAAATATGATATCGGCTTTGATTGTTTATCACACAGAAACTTATTCAGGTAACGTTTTGTTACTTGAATAAGTTTCTGATTTTTGTAGACAGTTAAAGTATTTTGTTATATAATTAAACTGTCTTATTCAACAGAATCTGCTATCGCAGATTCTCATAAAAGTTTTTGTCAAACTTTTTTCAAAAAGTTTGCGGATTCCAAAGGCAGAGCCTTTGGGCAGGATTTTTAAGGGCGGCAGCCCTTAAACAAACGGCAGCCCTTAAACTACAGGAGGAATGGAAATGGATAAAATTTTAAGTCTGTTAAGAGAAAACAGTCAGCTTTCCTATTCGGAAATCGCTACAATGATCAATGAACCCGAAGATTATGTGGAAAAACAAATCCGACAGTATGAAAAAGACGGTGTTATCCGTGGATACAGAGCGGTTATCGACTATGACAAGGTAAAAGATTCGGGAGCAAGAGCATTTATTGAACTCAAGGTACAACCCAAAAAAGATACGGGATTCGATGAAGTAGCTAAACAGGTAATGTCCTTTGACGAAGTGGAAACCGTCTACTTAATGGCAGGGTCTTTTGATCTGCTTGTCAGAGTAAAGGGCGAAAGCGTTACCGATATCGCCATGTTTGTTGCCAAAAGACTTTCTACCCTCGATGGCGTTCTGGCAACCAATACCCACTTTCAGCTGAGAACATACAAAGACAGCGGTATGATTCTTTTCGATGAAGACAACGACGAAGACCAAAGGAGTATCATATTGTGATTGATTACGAAAGCGTTATAAACCATAAAATCAAAAACATCAAACCGTCAGGTATACGGAAGTTCTTCGATATTGCCAGCGAAATGGATAATGTCATTTCACTGAGTATCGGTGAACCTGATTTCAATACTCCGTGGCATGTGCGTGAGGCCGGTATAACTTCTCTGCAAAAAGGCAGTACCAAATATACCTCCAACAGGGGGCTGACGGCACTGAGAAAGGAAATCTGTTCTTACTTTGAAAGAAAATACCATGTAGAATATCACCCCGAAAGTGAATGCCTTGTCACTGTGGGCGGTTCGGAAGCCATTGATTTGGCTATGCGTTGTCTGATTTCCGAAGGCGATGAAGTGCTGATTCCTGAACCGTCATTCGTGTGCTACAATCCGCTTGTACAGATGGCTGACGGTGTTCCCGTTGCCGTGGAAACTATGGAAGAAGATAATTTCAAACTGACTCCCCAACGACTGGAAAAATTCATTACCCCTAAATCCAAAGTTCTGGTACTGCCTTTTCCCAACAATCCTACGGGAGCTATCATGGAAAAACATGATCTGGAAAAAATCGCCGAAATCGTTCTGAAATATAACCTCTTTGTCATTTCAGACGAAATCTATGCTGAACTTACCTATAACAACAAACATCATGTTTCTTTTGCGTCAATCGGAAATATGCGTGAAAGAACCGTTGTGGTAAGCGGTTTCTCAAAGTCCTACTCCATGACGGGCTGGCGGTTAGGCTATACACTCGCTCCCAGACCACTTACCGATGTCATGACAAAATTACACCAGTACGCTATTATGAGTGCTCCCACAACCGCACAGTATGCTGCTATCGAAGCATTGAAACACGGTGACAACGATATCAAAAAAATGCGTGATGAATATGATATGCGTAGACGGCTGGTTGTCAAAAGATTCAACGCTATGGGACTTAACTGTTTTGAACCCGAAGGTGCTTTCTATGCGTTTCCGTGTATCAAAAGCACAGGTTTGCGTTCTGAAGAATTCTGCACAAAACTCTTAAAATCAAAAGGGGTTGCCGTTGTTCCCGGAAATGCGTTCGGTGAAAGCGGTGAGGGATTTGTCAGAGTATCCTATTCCTTTTCCATCAAACACATTACCGAAGCCCTCAAACGCATTGAAGAATTTCTGAAAGAACTGAATGAGGAAAAACAAGATGAAACATAATACCGTAACCGTTTTATCCTTTGCCAAAATCAATCTGACGCTGGATATCACAGGAAAGCTACCCAACGGTTATCATACCGTCGATATGGTTATGCAGAGCGTATCTTTATTGGATAAAATCACCGTTGAAAAACTTGATAACCTGACGGACAACAACTGTATCCTGCTTTCCTGCAATAAAGAACATATTCCTTGCGACAACCGCAATACCGCTTATAAAGCCGTTGAATATTTTGCCGAATATTGCGGTATTGCCTGTCATGTAAAAATTACCGTTGAAAAGAATATCCCCTCACAGGCAGGACTTGCGGGGGGCAGTACAGACGGGGCAGGCGTACTTGTCGCTTTGAACAGATTATATGATACTCACCTGACAAATGAACAGTTAGCCGAAATCGGGGCAAAAATCGGGGCTGATGTACCGTTCTGTATTTATGGCGGAACAATGCTTGCCACGGGTATTGGTACAGACTTACAAAAAATCGGACACAATTTTGATTTGCAAAAATACTATATTCTTTTGTGCAAACCGAATATCGGTGTTTCCACACCTATGGCATATCAGAAATCCGACAGCCGTCCTTTTACGGAAAATGTTCACAGTACCGCACTGATTGACGCTATGCAACAGAACAATGAAACGGATTTCCTTAACAGTCTTTATAATGACTTTGACAGTTTACTTGAGCTTTCCGAAGTTCAGCACATTAAATCCATCATGAAAGAAAACGGTGCTTTACAGTCTGTCATGAGTGGCAGTGGGCCTACTGTATACGGTATTTACAGCGATACAGTTGCCTTGCGGAACACTTATGAAATTCTGAAACAAAAATATCCCGAAACTTACAGTACCAAAACTTGCGATAACGGACAACAATTTCTTTCAGAATGACAAGCGTTGAAAACAGTTGTTTGGTATGAAAGAAACATATCAGACAAAAAGGAGAAAAGTCAAGTAATAAAATACATTGACAAAAGTGATAAAACGTGTTAATATGTACTCATAGAAAGGAGTACATTATGAATACATCCAATATTACTAACTACAAACCCAAAGACTTTGCTGAATTGTTA
>CACYBZ010000465.1 GCA_902772795.1 uncultured Ruminococcus sp.
GAGGATTTACAGGAAGCTATAAATAATGCTTTCAAAAAAATTTCCGTTTCTGATTGTGAAGGATGGTTTGCTTCTTGCTTGTCTGGCTAATTACTTGTGTTACTATAAATAGTAAGGTAAATTGCTGTTGGTTATTTGTTGTGAATTCGGATAATGAATGTTGAACAGGAGATGTTTGGAAATGGAGATTACTGACAAGAGAATAGATTGCGGAAAAACATTTGACTGGGGAAAGATATCTGAAGATTATGCCAGATACAGAGATATCTACCCGACAAAGTTTTATAAAAAAATCATAGACAGGGGACTTTGTGTGAAAGGACAGAAAATACTTGACCTTGGAACAGGTACAGGTGTGATTCCACGCAATATGTATCCATTCGGAGCAGAATGGACGGGAACAGATATTTCTTCGGAGCAAATAAAGCAGGCAAGAAAACTGACAGATGTCGGGAATATGAAAATTGATTTTCATACAGTTCCGGCAGAACAGATTTGTTTTGCCGATGAGTCTTTTGATGTTGTTACGGCATGTCAGTGTTTCTGGTATTTTGACCATGAAAAGTTAATGCCGAAGCTGGCAAGACTTCTCAGACATGACGGAAAGTTGCTTATTCTTTATATGGCATGGTTACCTTTTGAGGATACCATCGCAGGGAAAAGTGAGGAACTTGTCCTCAAATACAACCCACAATGGTCAGGTGCCGGCGAAACAAGACACCCGATACAGGTTGAAGATGTTGTTTATGAATACTTTAAGATGGAAGACCATGAGGAATATGAACTGAAGATACCCTTTACAAGACAATCCTGGCATGGAAGAATGAAAGCTTGTCGTGGTGTGGGTGCATCGCTGAAAGAAGATGAACTTGAAAAATGGGATAAGGAGCACAGAAAATTGCTGGAAAGAATCGCACCGGAAAAGTTTGAAGTATTACATTATGCAGCATTAACAGTGCTGAGAAAAATCTGATTGAAAAATAAATATGAGAGGAGCAGAGTAAATTGCCTGTTTATGCAATATCGGATTTACACGGATATCCTTTTGAAAAGTTTAAAAAATTACTGAAAAAAGCCGACTTTTCATCTGAGGATTATTTGTTTGTGCTTGGTGATGTCATTGACCGGGGAATTGACGGAATAACATATCTGAAATGGTTGATGGTACAGCCAAACGCAGAATTGATTTTAGGGAATCATGAGGCAATGATGCTTTCCTGTGATTTTCTGTTTGATGAGGTAAGCGAAGAATCGATAGCAAGACTGACATCTACAAAATTCAAGTTGCTGGAAACGTGGAAAGAAAATGGAGCAGAAAAGACACTCGAAGGATTGTCTGCTGTGCGTGCATCAGAGAGAAAATATATTCTTGAATATCTGAGAGAAGCACCTTTGTATGAATCATTTGACATTGAGGATAAACACTTTATTCTTACACATAGCGGTCTTGGGAATTATTCGGAAGAAAAGCGGTTGTCCGATTATTCTGTGGAGGATTTGCTGTGGAACCGCCCTAAGATAACGGATAAGTATAAAGACGGAACCATTACCGTATTCGGACATACGCCTACGTTTACTTACGGAAATGAATATAATGGCAGAATGGTTAAAACGGATACATGGATTAATATTGATGTTGGTGTAGGTTGGGGATATTCCCCGTTGTTGCTCCGACTTGATGACCTGAAAGAATTTTATTCGGATTAATATTAACGTGACATATCTCTTACGCTGATGAAGAAATAAAAAAATGATAATAAAAAGTCGAACACAGAAACCATGCCCGACTTTTCTCATCATCTTCATTTGTACTGTCGAATTAAAGCAAGAAGGTCACGCTTGGAATGATAGCCGACCTGTTCGCTGATACATTCGCCGTTTCTGAATAACAACAGTGTCGGAATGGACATCACTTCAAACTGCATGGCAAGTTGGGGTTGTTCATCGACATTAACCTTTCCGATAATCACATCGTCAAGTTCTTCTGACAGTTCTTCAATGACGGGGGACTGCATCTGACAAGGTCCGCACCACGATGCCCAGAAATCTACCAGTGCCAGACCGTCTGTATCCAGTATTGTACGTTCAAAATTTTGAGCAGTCAGTTCATAAGCCATAAATTTTTCCTCCTTTGGCATAATGTTAATGATATTATTTATCGTTGTTCTTTGATTATACCTTTTTTTCGGGGAAGCCTATGAATAAACGGTAAATTTTCAGCACGACAAAAGGCACTGCCGAAAAAATTTTCCGCAGTGCTTTTGTGGAGCTGATGGCGTGACTCGAACACGTGACCTGCTGATTACGAATCAGCTGCTCTACCAACTGAGCTACACCAGCTTATTTATTTTTGCTCAAAATTGCCTATTTATTATACAATTTTCTGAAAAAAAAATCAATAGTTTTTTCGGAATTTTTTTGAATATGCTTAAAAAATTTTTTTGCACTTTTTTGACTAATATATTTGTTACATCTTACCATTAAAATATTTTATTCAATTAATTATAAAATATTGTTATTTATAACAATATTTTTGTAAAAAAATTTCAAGTGATACTTTTTCCCGTAATCAACATATTGCTACAATAGGGCATTATAATAAGCATGTAGTCATATCATGTCTTGTCTGGAGGTGCTAAACCATGAAAGGTTTAGGAAAAAAATTAAAGTATTACAGGGAAAATTGTGAGTTGTCACAGCAACAGGTGGCAAATGCTTTGAATGTAGACCGTTCTACTTACACTTATTATGAAACAGGGAAGACTACTCCCAGTGCAAGTACGCTTTTGAAACTGTCAAAAATCTTCAATGTGCCTTGTGCTGTTTTTTTAGAGAGCATTAATCAGGAACTCAATCTTAATTCCAGAGTAGCAGACGCTGATGGTGCTTATCTTGCTCAATATGAGGAAGAAAATTCTGTTGTTACGGCTGACGACAGAATCTACGGTTTAAACAAAGAGGAAAAAGAACTTATCGCTTCTTATCGTGTGCTCGACGCTGAACAGAAAGATGCGTTTGATGCTTTTGTCAAAAAATTACTCAGTCAGAAGAAAAAGTAATTGCTCCAGAAAAACAGGCTTTCGTAGATGGACTATCTGCGGAAGTCTTTTTTTGTGGGGTAAGATGTCAGAAAAGAGAAAAATACCAGAATGCCAACCATTTTTCCATC
>CACYBZ010000466.1 GCA_902772795.1 uncultured Ruminococcus sp.
ACTGTCATTGATGAAACACCTGTACTTACCGCTGAACTTGTCAGACTTGCCGAGTTTATGAAAGACCGTTATTTCTGCACATTTTATGATACTGTCAGAACGATATTACCCACAGGTATCAATTATAAAATCAATACGTTTTACAGTATCAGCCAACAGCCTTTGCCGAATGATGAGCAACTGGACAGTGAAGAAAAAGCGGTCTTTGACTATCTCACCCAAAGAAAAGGAAATGTTCTGCGTGAAGAAATAATTCACAGTCTGCACCTTTCTCCTGACGGAAATGTCATTCACCGTATGTACAAAAGAGGTATTCTTGACAAACACGATGAGGCAAAGCGTAAAACGTCCGATAAACTGATGAAAATGATAAGAGTAAAGGAAACTTCCGCCGATGTCAGACTTTCCGAAAGACAAGCGGAAGTTTTTGAAACACTGACAGTTGTTCATGCCGTATCCGTAAAGGAACTGTGTTACTTTACGGGTTGTACGAAATCTGTTCCTGACACACTGGTCAAAAAAGGACTGGCAGAATATTTTGATGAGGAAGTTTTCCGAACACCTTATCTTTACGCCAGAAGCAATCAACTCAAAGAAGAAATTCTGCTTACCCCTGAACAACAAACCGCTTATCATGACATTGAACAACGTTATTGTTCCCATAAAGCGGGAGTTTCGCTTTTGTATGGCATCACAGGTTCCGGAAAAACATCTGTGTTTATGAAACTGATTGACAAAGTTGTTTCTGACGGTAAAGATATTATCGTTATGGTTCCTGAAATTGCCCTTACTCCACAACTGATTAATCTTTTCACTGTAAGATATGGCGATATCGTTGCAGTTTTTCACAGTGGCCTTTCGCTGGGCGAACGGCTTGACGAGTGGAAGAGAGTAAAAAACGGTTATGCCAGAATCGTTATCGGCACAAGAAGTGCTGTCTTTGCTCCTTTTGAAAATCTGGGTCTTATCATCATGGACGAAGAACAGGAGTATACCTATAAATCGGAATCAAGTCCAAGATTTCATGCCAGAGAGATTGCAAAATACCGTTGTCATCAACAACAATGTCTGTTGTTGCTTTCGTCCGCCACACCGTCTGTAGAAAGTTTCTACTATGCTCAGAAAGGACGGTATGCCATAAATACACTGCGTCACCGTTACGGCAACGCCTCATTGCCTGAAGTGGTCATTGCCGATATGAATCCCGAAAATGAAAAAGGGAATTTTTCGGGAATAGGCTCTGTTCTGATGAACGCACTGGAAGAAAATCTCCGTAACGGCAGACAGTCCATTATTTTGCTGAACAGACGAGGCCATAATACTTTTGTTTCCTGCAAAAACTGTAATGAAGTCATCAGCTGTCCGAACTGTTCCATTTCGCTGACATATCATTCAGACAATAACCGTATGATGTGTCATTATTGTGGTTATTCACAACCTGTAAGTTATGTATGTCCTGTATGTCACGCAGGGGAACTGCGGTTTTCGGGACTGGGTACACAACGCATTGAACAGACACTCTGTGATGCTCTGCCTGATGCCCGAATTTTACGGCTTGATGCCGATTCCACTATGGCGAAGTTTTCGCATGAAAAGAAACTCAGCGATTTTGCCAACGGAAAATATGATATTATGATAGGTACACAGATGGTTGCCAAAGGGTTGAATTTTCCAAATGTGACGCTGGTAGGTGTGCTTTCGGCTGACCTTATGCTCTATGCTGATGATTACCGCAGTTATGAACGGACATTTTCCTTACTTACTCAGGTAGTAGGACGTTCCGGACGTGGTGATTTGAAAGGAACAGCTATTATTCAGACCTTTACCCCAAACAATGATACTATTCTGTTGGCATCACAGCAGAACTATGACAAATTTTATGAAAATGAAATTATTCTGCGAAAGGCTATGCTCTATCCGCCATTTTCAGATATCTGTATGGTAGGTTTCATCGGCGACAGCGAAAAACTGACGTATGACGGAGCAAAAACTTTCACGGAACGCTTTATCCGAAAAGCAGAAAGTGATTATTCTGATTTACCGCTAAGGGTAATCGGATTTTCGCCCGCAACTGTTCACCGTATAAATAACAAATATCGCTATAAATGTGTAATGAAATGCAGGAACAGCAAGCAGTTCAGACAACTGTTATCTGAACTGTTGACGGAATTCTG
>CACYBZ010000467.1 GCA_902772795.1 uncultured Ruminococcus sp.
CACAATATAGTCGTTCAGTACTCCCGACGACCGCAGCGCACCATACACCTGCGACGCACTCTTATTAAGCGCATCCGACAGGCTGCCTACGCAGAAAGTAACGAAATCCAAATGCTCCGTTCTCATACTTCATATGCTTTTGGGGGCAAAGTTACAAAACTTTTTCTATATAGCATCCTTTTAGTTTGAATTTCTGTGTATAGTCTCCAAAAAAGACCGCCACGACAGACGGCCTGTAAGATTTAATAATGCGGAGAAACAAAGAGCGGGAAACCGAGGCCGAGGATGTCGGCATGTGTTCCCGCTGCTACATAAATCATTCCCTTTCTTTTAGTAGGTCCTGAACAAGATTAATGATTCCAACATTCAACTCAATTTCAGTCTCATTAGGGATTCTTTGCTCCTTAAAGAAGGTTTTAATGTTTTCAAGATAGCCGATGGCTGTTTCTTTACCGTTGGCTTGGTGAAAGAGTTCATTTAAAGTCTTAAGAACTCCTTCTACTGATTCTGTTCTTTTTTCGTTATCCATATGATTCATTGTTTTATTGATAAACTTTCAGTAACTCTATTTTGAATATAAGTGTGGAGTATGGCTTAATATCTCCCTGCTCACGCTCTGCATAACCTAATTCTTGGGGTATATACACTTCCCATATTGAACCAGCAGGCATGTGAATCAACGCTTCCGTCCAACCTTTTATTACTTGGTTGGCACGCAAATCAATTGCGTCTCCTCGTTTATATGAGCTGTCGAACACATTTCCGTCAATGGTACTTCCTTCATAATGAACTTTTACTTTTGAATCTTCCTTTGGAATAGCACCATTACCCTCTTTAAGAACCTTGTATTGTACTCCACTGGGCAATGTTTTGACCCCATCTTTCTTTGCATTATCTTTTAGGAACTTTTCATTTTGTTCTTTGTATTGGCTTCTTGCTTTCATCTCAGGAGAATTCGCAATGAGGCTATTCAATGTTGTTTGTATTTCTAAGACTTTTGCATTTTTATCAGCCTCGCTTATTGAGATTTTCAAATCGGTTTCATTATACTTATTCTCAAAGTCCAGCATCAACTCATTTACCCTTTGGCCAAATGTTATCAATGAACCTTTAGGGTCTTTAACGAGTGAAACCAAAGTATTCATATCGTTATACAGACCTAAGAAAGATTTCTGTGTCTCCTGATATTTTGATGGAGCATCTTCCATCAATTTCATATCTTCCTTTACGGCATTGGAAAGACTATCTAGAAGTTTTATATGTCCGTTCTTTGTATAGAAGAGAAAGCGCCAGGCTATTGCTGTACTAAACTCATAGCAATAATCCGATTTACCGTCTGCATTGATTGCACGATGGTCATTAATAGCACTTCGCCAGTTCGTTTGGTAATCACTTAGGATTTGTGCAGCATAACTTGTCGTAATCCATGCATTGAGTTTCATGTTCTTAGCAGTAGTTTCATAATCCACCTTACCACATGACTTATACCCCAGAAGCATGCAGCATACAATCAACACTATGGCTAAAAGGCCATAAATTTGTTTCTTTCCAATAGTAATTGTCATAGCTCTTTTATTTATTTGATTCTTCTTCCTTTTTGTATTCATCGACTTTTATGCTAAATTCTGATGGCACTTTACGACCGACAGAAAAAATGGCAGACCACGCTATATTAAAAGGAGTCATGTTCGGCATTGCATAACCCTTTTCTGCCATACTTTTCATTAGCTCTAAATGCTCTTCAACTGAATTCTTTGAGAAAGGTTTAAGGTCTCTGAAATAATCATTCCATACTCGCACTTCAGGGTGGCCGTATGCCCACATAGAGACCTCTTCGTATGCATATTCCATTTTCCCTTCTGCGGCTTCACCATTATCTTTCTTGCCTTTCATGTAAAAGGTCATGATGAATACAGAATCATTGTTATAGATTGCCTCTTCTTTAGATATATCAAAATCATCGGCATACTTAAACTCATTCGTAAGAGTTACATGCATTTGTTTTCTTGCTCTTTCTTCTATAGTAGATGAGCAGGAAGTAAGAAAAGCCATTATACAAACCGACAAACCTAATCTCTTCATAACTATTACAGTTTTAGTGAAACATACATACACAAAAAGCGCAGGCTCTCACCATACGCTTCTCAGGCCTTGCACAGCCTCCAATATCCTATGGGGATTACCCACGCCTATGACGTGAGCTCTCCGGATATTGGGTGTTTTGCTCTTGTGCTTTATCGAGGTGCAAGTTCGAGAAGCGATTGAGCAACCTATTTTACGTGTCTCTGTTGAAACACGGCTACAAAATTACACAAAATTCTTCTAATTCGACATCTATAACTGCGAAAATCATATAAAAAGAAGTGGAAAAGTGCAAATTTTGTTATCAAGATGCTCAAAATGAAAGAAAAAGCAATAAATTTACGACTGAAAATCGCTATCCTGACACGGGAAAGTGCCAAAAAAATAAAAATGGCTGTCCCGATGCGGGATGGGGACTTTGAAAATCAAAACACAGTTTCCCGATGCGGGACAAATGGTTTGAAAACTAAATGGGACTTCCCCGAAGCGGGAGGACAGTTTGAAAACGAAAATATAGTATTAACAATCAAAATAAGCACGATTATGACTAAGTTCACTGAAAAATAGCCTGCAGAAGTGCGTACAACAAAAAAACTAATAATCGGCAAGTAAGGCTAATGAGTACCTTGCTTGCCGATTTGCGTATGGCATCTGCCAGTTCCTGCAGTTCGTTATTCGTGACAATGCTGTTTCGCTGTTATTGCAATCTCATGACATTGTTAGGTTGCAATAATCATGTATTACCAGTGCAACACGTTTGTAACATCTTGTCTGTACTTTTGCAGCGTCAACGGAGGGCATGACCATATTCCTCAGTTGAAACAGAAGTATGGATAAAGAAAAAGCTGAAAGAATCATCAAGATTGCGGGTTGGGTGAGATTCATCATCCTCGTCGTGTTCCTGACATTTGCATTTGTTGCGCTGTCTAAGGCGCAAACGACGCACGACTTCGGTATGTGGATGAGCGCCGGAACGGAAAAGAAGTTTAATGCTGACTGGAGCGCAGGCATCGGCATGGAATTGCGTACAAAACACAGGCGCGAGTATATTAACCGATGGAAACTGGAAATCCACAGCGTGAATAGGATTCATCAGCATTTCAAGTTGGGTGACGCTTATGAGTTCCACATAAAAAACCAAACGACAGGTAGCGAAACCGTTTCTTTACTGCACCATCGCCTCATGGCGGATGCAGTGCCCTCTATGTCTGTCAATGGCTGGCTTCATTTATCGCTCAGGGAAAGATACCAATACACCTA
>CACYBZ010000468.1 GCA_902772795.1 uncultured Ruminococcus sp.
ATACGTATTCTGAGACATATCACTGTAAGAATCCTGATACATATTCTGAGACATGTCACTGTAAGAATCCTGATACGTATTCTGAGGTGTATTATTGTAGGCATTCGGAGCAGGAATATCACTCAAAACAGTAGTTTCACCGAACGGTATGGTATCATTATATGACGCTTGTTCTGAGGTGTCGATTTTATGATGTGAATGCTGAGTAACAACTGTGTCTTTAACGTCATCGGATTTGTGATATTGAACTTCGGTTGTTACTATTGTATCCTCTGACATAGTGCTTTGTGTTGTTCCTTTTTTGATAAATACACTTTTGGAAATTACATGAGAATTCTTTTGGTGAGAAGGTTTAGTGGTAATCGCTGTATCTTCAGAATCGGAATATGGATAATTATCATCAGAAGAAAAGGAATCTTTTGGTTTAGATGTATCTTCGGCAGTGGGGAAAGAATTATCTTTGGTGAATATCTCGTCAGCCTGAGGAAGTCCGCTTTCCGTAGAGGGGAAAGAATCGTCTTTGTTGAATGTTTCATCAGCCTGAGGAAGTCCAGAATCGTCTTTGTTGAATGTTTCATCAGCCTGAGGAAGTCCGCTTTCCGTAGAGGGGAAAGAATCGTCTTTGTTGAATGTTTCGTCAGCCTGAGGAAGTCCGCTTTCCGTGGAAAGAGTTTCATCTGTGGTGAACATTTCGTCAATCTTAAGATGCTGAACTCCGTTTGCAATGAGAATATCATCATTTTGAGAAGAAACTTCCGTCTTTAAGGAGATAGTATCAATTTTCTGCTCAGGTGATTCTTTAGGAACAGGTGATGGAGTAAGAGGTGTTCCGCAATAGATACAGAATTTTAAATTAGGTTTTAATGATTTTCCACATTTAGTGCAGATAATGCGATTCTGGTCAGGTTTTGGTGAAGAATTTTGTGAATTTATTTTTGTTCCGCAACGGGTACAGAAAGCAGTGTTCGGAGCAATTACCGTATTACAGTTGGGACACGTAACAACACCTCGTAACGTATCAGATTTTTTTCTCAAATCTTCGATAGCCTGTTGGGAACGTTTGATATAGCCTACCATTTGTGTGAATTCATTCTCGCAATTATCACCGTAAAGTTCAAAATATCTTCTGCCAATGTTGAAGTAATGTGTTTCCAGCATTTTTTCTTCATTGGAAATGGCTGAATTCAACTTGTTGATTTCTCCCAGTTCTTTACTTTTATTAACGGCTTTTAATCCGGTATCTGATATTTTTCTGCTCATGTTGTCCAAAAAATCCATAAACATTAAACCCCCGTTACAATATATTTGGATATAGATAAAAGAATAAAATCAAGTGTAATTATATAACATATTTTATCTAAAATCAATATAAGAAGACAAATATTGTCAAAAAAATGTTTGGTGATTTTGTCAGCAAAATTTGATGTGTGGGTATTGATTTACAGAACAATATAGTATATAATAAGAAGCGAATTATATAAATTCACGCAAAAAATCATAGTAAGGGGGGAAATTATTGTGGCTTTTTTAGATGATATAAGCAGATCGATTTCCGGTGTTTCACAGAAAGCCATCAGCAAAGGAAAGGGTGTTGCTGAGATTACAAAAATTAATTCCGAACTTTCTGAGGAAGAGAAAATATTAAAACGGAACTACATTGAAATCGGAAAGTTGTATTGTTCGCTTCACGGCGATGACAACAATCCTGAATTTGCTGACATGGTGAATGCAGTAAAAACAGCAGAACAGAGGGTCAAAAAGCTGAAAGAAAGAGTACTGGAAATAAAAAAAGTCTCAGTATGTGAAAAGTGTGGGGCGGAAATTCCCACGGATGCGGTATTCTGTAATCGGTGTGGGGAAAAGCGGGAACCGAAAATTACGCAAACTACTTCCACAGGGGTGGTTTGTAGTAAGTGTGGAAGGAACCTGACAGAGGGAACACGTTTTTGCACGTCATGTGGAACACCTGTACAGTCATAAAATGCATTATGGTCTGACAGATATTAGACAGAGGTTACATAAGCATTACAACAGAAAATGTATTGGACAGCATAGTGTTATGGTGTAGTAAACGGCGGAAGCCGTGGAAAATGAATAACAGTAAATGAGGAGGAATATTCAATGTCAAAATTTTGTGGAAATTGCGGTTCAGAAATGGACGATGATGCGGTAATCTGCGGTGCATGTGGAACGCCTTTTAATGACAGCGATCAGTACTATGGCAATAATGTGGATTATGGTAACAGTGGATACGGTAATAACGGATACAGTAATAACGGATACAGTAGCAACGGATACGGTAACAGTGGATATACTAATGGTGGTATGAATTCTATGGCACCGCAACCGCTGACACCCGGACAGCAAAAGATTAAAAAAGGGATTATTTTCGGAGGAATTGGTGTAGGTGCTGTTATTGTCGTGATAATCATTATCAGTATATTGTCGTCGGTGTTGATTAGTGGATATGAAAAGGCACTCAACAATGTTTTTGATGGTTTCAACGACAAGGATTTTGACAAATTTCTTGACGGTATCAGCACAGTGACCTTGCAGAAAGAATTGGACAGTGTTGATGACGATGAGATGGAAGACGTTCGCAAAGAGTTTGAAGATGGTATATCAGAGTTGATGGAAAAATTGGAGGACGAATACAGTGATAAAGTAGGCAAAAATGTCAAGCTGGTATATGAAATAAAAGACGCTGATGATTTGTCAGAACGTAAGACGGAAAAATTACTGGAATACATTGAAAAGAACTACAAAGAAAGTGATGTCGATAACATCAAGGAAGTAAAAGTAGTGAATATCAGAATAAAAGTCAAAGGTTCAAAAGACGACAGAAAACTCAGTTCAGGAAAGTGCTATCTTCTTAATGATAACGGCAAATGGGGTTTGTATTTAGGTTACATTCCTACAGAGGTTGACAGTTCAGGAGGCATAACATCGTTACCGGGAATTTCAGGTTTATTCTGATTGTGTTTGCAGGTACTGCCGTTTCCCACAGGGGAGGGATTGTTCTCTGAGAATTCAGTTCAGCAGAACAATCCTGAAGTTTTTGTCTGAATTTTGTTTCATAGCATAAACAGTGGTAATCAAAATGAAAAAGGAGGGATATCTGGTATGGCAAAGTTTTGTGAAAATTGCGGTGCGATGTTGGAAGATACAGCACTGGGTTGTGGCAGGTGCGGAAAAGCGTGTAACAGTGGTATGAACAATCTGTATCAGAGCGGTGGATATTATCCGCAACAGACATCACAGAATTACAGCCCACAAGGCTACTGTCAGCAGGGAGCATATGGGGGAAATACGGTTTCCCTGGCGAATCCGTCCGAATCGAAAAGAAGTAAAAAGATTGTGATTATTCTGGCAGTCATTATTGTTCTGCTGGGAATAGGGGTAGTCGGGGAGCTGTTTGTATTCCGGACGTTTTTCAGTAATCCGTTTGAAGGTTTTAAAAAATCTATGAACAAGAGGCAGATTGTCAATGTACTCGGAGAAGGAAAGCTTGATAATGAAGTATATTGTCAGAAATACTTGTATGGCAGAGAAGGAAATGTTTATGTTCATGTTGATAGTTATGACAGTAAGATAGTCAATAATGTTGTCTGGTCAACGGTTTTCGATACGGAAGCGGATTTGGAAGACTACAGGGACAATGTGGAGAGCAAATTGAAAACGATGTCGGTAAAACCGGAATATATCGTTGTCAAAAAAACGCTGAAACTGGTTTTTGCCTTTGACCATGATTACAGAACAGCTTTCAATGCTTACTTTGATGCATTGAATGAAAAAAACTTTGAAAAGATGTATAATAATTCAGTTAGTGACCCTGAGGATACGGAGATCACGTCAAACATGACAACATTGAACGATTCTTTTGAGGAAGTCATGGCAGAAATCATGGACGACATAGAAGACAAGTACAGTTATACTTTGGGAGAGGATATCCGATGGACATATGAGGTCAAAGAAGTAACAGAAGTTTCAGAAAGTACACGAAAAGTCATTATAGACCAGATTGCCAAAGGATACGGCAATGATGTTACAGATAATATTACAGAGATTAAGGAAGCTAATCTCACTGTAAAACTGGCAGGAAAAGACGACGAAAAAGAACTCAAATCAGGCAAGGCATATGTTGTCAAAGACAAAGAGCAAGTCAAGTGGCTGAACTATCTTGAAACACCTCCTGATAATGTAATGTCAGAGATTATCGATGCAATACTGTCGTAAGAATCTAAAGGAGGAGAATAATATGGCATTTTGTACACATTGTGGTGCAAAACTGGAAGGAGAAGTAGAGTTTTGTGGAAATTGCGGGTCACCGTGTAAAAGTTCCATAGGCAATCGTCAGAATGGGGGAGTGCCATTTTCGCAGAACCAACCACAGAGTAATTATTATCCCCAACAGCAACCACCTCAGCAGGGAATGATGAATGGAGGTAATTTCAGCAATGTTTCTGTGAAGGCACCCGCAAAGCAGTCAAAAGGAGTTACCGGGAAACTGGTTGTTGCTTTAGTCATTGTTGTGATTCTGGGGGCGTTGTCCACAGGTGGGTGGATAGTTTTCAAGACGTTTTTCAGTAATCCTTTTGAAGATATGACGGAAAAAATGAACAAAAAATATGTTACAGAATTGTTAGGTGAAGGAGAATCTGAAGAAGACGGTGAGATTTACTGTGTCAAGTATTTGTATGGTGTGAAGGGAAATGTATATGTTCATTTCAATAAGGCCGAGAAAAAGAAAGTGGACAGTATCATCTGGTCAACTGTTTTTGATTCAGAACAGGAAGCACAGGAATTTAAAAGTAAACTGGAAGACAAGTTCAAAGGAATGAAGGTAAAGCCTGGATATGAAATGTGGGATAAGAATCTGAAGTTGATATTTGCATTTGGTCAGAGCAAAAACACATTGCTGGAGTATGCAATGACTATGGAACTGGCTATTAAAGAGTGTATGGCGGATATCGCCGCCAAAAATACCGAAACTTATAACGGCGGTACATTTTCGCTGAAAGACGGTACAGAAATCACTATTCCCAATGCCAAACTTGAGTCAAGAAAAATTACGATTTATCATGTTGCCGTAGCCAGAGACATACAGTCTTGTTTTGCCCAATACAGTTGTAACGGCAAGTTATACAAGCCGTACTGGGTGCCATCAAAATATAAGATTTATTGGATGGACAGTGAATTCCATACGCTGAACGAGGCGGACGAAAAGAATTTTACTTCTTCTGAAGTAATGATTTGCCTTATTGACGACTCAGGCGGTGCTTCTCAGGATACCAGAATATTTGAATTAACATAATTTTATCCTGTAAAGAAAAAATTCGGACAATGCAAAACGGCATTGTCCGAATTTTTTACCCCTTTTGATGTGCCGAACGAAGTGAGCAGTGAGC
>CACYBZ010000469.1 GCA_902772795.1 uncultured Ruminococcus sp.
AAAATTTCGGTCAAGCCTTTTTAAAGGCTTGTGGGGTTCAGGGGCAAAGCCCCTGATGGGATTTTTAAGGGCAACGCCCTTAAACTTCATTTGAAAAGGTTAATCACTCCGTAGCATTATTCTACGGAGTTGTTTTTCTTTAAGTCAGAGAAAATGAGAACTGGCGTAAAAGTTTTCAAGGTTTTCCACAGAGTTTTCAACAATTCCACAGACTTTCCACAGGTTTTCCACAACTGTATATAGTGGAAAACAAGCCTTTAGTTGGCAAAAATACCCATAAATAGCGGATTTTTAATGTATACGCTAAAGTTTTTAACAGGTTTTCCACATATGAATGTGGAAAATGTTGAAAACCTGTCAAAAACTTGTGGAAAACTTTTTTAGTAGAATATTACTTTAACATATAAGAAATGTCACTCATAATCTGAGAAACGGAATTCATGATATCATTGGTACGTCGTTTGATACTTCTGGGATTTTTACTCATAATTCGGTTACTCATATAACCCACAGTTGCACCGGTTATCATGCCCAGAGCGATACCTTTTGTCATATTCATGGCATTTTTACTCATATTCTTCAATCTCCTCCATCTGATATACAGAAAAAATAATGTCTTTATACTGATTTTAGGATAAGTCAAGGATACATCACTCCTCAAAAATAGTTTGCGTAGAGCAGTTGTATTTATCACAGAAAGGAAACGATAAAATTATGTCAGAATTAAATGTTGTACTTGTTGAACCCGAAATTCCGCAGAACACAGGAAATATTGCCCGTACTTGTGCAGTAACAGGAGCAAAGCTTCATCTTGTCCGACCGTTAGGTTTCAGTATTTCTGAAAAGGCGGTCAAGCGTGCAGGACTGGACTACTGGGATTTGCTGGATATTACGGTTTATGACAATCTTGATGATTTTTTTGCCAGAACCAAAGGTCAATATTACTATTTTTCCACCAAGGCGAAGCATATTCATTCGGATATGCAATATCCTGACGGTGCCTATCTTGTTTTCGGAAGGGAAACAGCAGGACTTCCCGAAAATCTTTTGCATGACAATCCTGATACCACTGTCCGAATTCCGATGATTGACGAAGCAAGAAGTCTGAATCTTTCCAATTCGGTTGCCATAGCGGTATATGAAACATTACGGCAGTGGAACTATCCTGAACTGTTATGCGAAGGAAAATTGCGTAACTATGAATGGGAATAACAGGAATAAACAGATGATGTAGCGGAGGTATTTGTAAGTATGTACAGATGTATTAAGATACTGTGTGTGATGCTGACACTGACAGTGCTGATATCCGTTTGTGCTGTCGGAAATGTTTATGCAGTGGACAGGCATATTACTGCGGTTACTGTTTCAGCGGAACAAATTGAAACTGACGGTTTTTACAATGCGGTACAATCAGCGTTGAATCTTGCAAGGGATAGTGCTGATGAAAATCATAGCTATCAGATTTTTATTCCCGAGGGAACTTATACAGTAAATCATACCCTGAAAATTTATAGTCATACCCAGTTGTATCTGGGAAATTCTGTTATTTTAAGAGATAAAAACGCAAAAATCAATATTATACGGACAGGAACAGTGGATACCTGCGACAGTGGTGTGACAGGTTACGATGCTTATGTGGATATCAAGGTCAGTGGAGGGATACTGAACGGTAATTATACAAGCAATACGATTATCAAAGTAGCACACGCAACCAACTTCTGTATGGAAAATGTCACGCTGAAGAATGTCAGAGATGGGCATATGATGGAAGTAGCAGGTGTTGACGGTCTGCAAGTGACAAACTGTCGCTTTATCAACCAGACGATGTCGGGGAGTATCGGATATGAAGCAATACAGTTGGATGTTCTTTCCCAGTTTCATTTTCCGACTTACCGTTCAGAAAATCTGCCGATAAAAAATGTTCGGATTAAAAAATGTTCTTTTGAACAATGTCCACGGGGAATAGGCAGTCATACCGCTATTGATAAAATTCCGCTTGACGGTATTGTGATTAAGAATAATACGTTTACCGATATGACGAGCGTGGCGATACAGGGACTGGACTGGCAGAACTGCGAAATTACAGGAAATATCATTGACAATACACCAAGAGGAATTGCCTTATATTCTGTGCTTGACAGTGGCAGAGGGACATACAACAGCAGTTATTTTGCCAATGAGGGAAGAACAGCAGTAAGAAATGAGCCTGTCCGAAGTCGTTGCCGTAATATCAAGGTTTCAGGAAATATTATCAGACGATGTGGCTATGTCAACGATACTCATGCATCTTATGAAAGTCTAGGTATTTTAGTACGTGGCGGAAATGTACAGGATTCTCCTGCACAGTCTGACGGAAGCGGTAATATCCGAGTAGGTACATATTATTGTGAAAATGTCAGTGTCAATGACAATCAGATTGAGGTTAAGGGACATGGAATTGTGTTTTCCCGAATTATCGCACAAAATACCTGTCTGCAAAACAATCAAATCCGATGTTCTGTCAATACGATTAACTCAGCAAATTATCATGGTATCTATCTGTACAATTATGCAGGGGTAAGTTCTGTCATCAGCAATCAGGTAACAGGAGCAAGCGTCAACGGTATTTATCTTTACAAGAGCAGTAATGTCATCGATATGGGAAATAATACCGTCATTGGTTCAGGAAAATACGGTATCAGTATAGATAATGCGAATCTGTCGTTTCTGTACAACAATGTTGTCCGAAATTCGGCAGTCAATGGTATTCAGGTTTCCAACGCAGGCAAAGTCAGCAATTATATCAGCGGAAACACAGTCGTTGACAGCGGAAGTAACGGAATTAATGTCACAGCCAATTCTTCTGTGGGGTCAATTTATAATAATTCCCTGAAAAATAACGGATTAAAAAACATCAGTGTCAGCAACAGCAGTAAGGCTTCTATAGGAGCAAATTATACGGTTATTTATCCCCAGTCCGTTGCTTTGGATAAGAACGCTGTCACCCTGGGTGTAGGAGAAACATTTACCCCGAAAGCAACATTTACTCCTTATGACGCTGATACAACTCTGACATGGTACAGTAGTGACCAGGGTGTTGCTACGGTTAAGAACGGAAAAATTACCGCTGTGAAAGTGGGGAAAAGTGTTATCACTGCCAGAACGGCCAACGGAAAAACAGCTACCTGTACAGTAACAGTAAAAAGTGCACCGTCTGTATTGAATCTCAATGCGAAATCTCTCACGCTGGGAATAGGTGAAACATTCGATATCAACAGCAGTTGCAACAGCGGAGCATATTCCCGAATTGTCAGTTATAATTCTGCCGATACAACAAAAGTAACGGTGCATAATACCAACGGACTGGTTACTGCCAAAGCGGTTGGTACAACACGAGTCATTGCCAGAACATACAACGGAAAGACAGCTGTCTGTACGATAACCGTAAAAAAAGCCCCCACTACGATTTCTTTGAATAAAGATAATATTATGCTGGGTATGGGGGAAAATTTTGCCCTGAAAGTGAAATTCAATAACGGAGAAACAGCAAAGTCTGTTACCTATACGACAAACAGTACGAAAGCGGTAACAGTAGATAAGAATGGTTTTATCACAACTAAGGAAAGTGGTGTTGCCATTATTACGGCAAAGACCTACAACGGAAAAACAGCTGTCTGTAAAGTGACGGTAAAAAATGCTCCGACAAGTATAACCTTAAATAAGAGCAGTCTGGTTTTGAAAGCGGGTGAAACTTTTGATTTGAATGTCAGGTTCAATGTAGGAGAGGTATCCAGAATCAATACATACACTTCTGTTAATACGAATGTTGCCACGGTGGACAGTAAGGGAATTGTCACAGCGAAAAAGACAGGAACAACATCGATTACTGCCAGAACGTACAACGGAAAACAAAGTATTTGTACAGTACAAGTAAAATAGCAGTATTTTAAGGACGTTGCCCTTAAAAATCCCATCGGGGGCTTTGCCCTATATGCACTAACATAAATCATAACAAGTAGTGCAATAGTTTTATTTACCCCTCCGTCCTGTCGGACACCTCCCCTTTCAGGGGAGGC
>CACYBZ010000470.1 GCA_902772795.1 uncultured Ruminococcus sp.
CCGTCCTCCAGATATTCCCCTGTCAGCGTATCACAGGAGAAATATTCCACGATGTTCACAGGCGGAAAACTCAGATATTTTCCCTCACGTTCCACACAGTAAATTGACGTTGTGGCAATATATTTCAACAAGTCATCTACCGAACGGATATCACAGTCATACATTCCCACATTATGGGGATTGATACCATGCGTACTGTTTTCCCAGAGCATATCACGACAGCACAGCAGATGTTCATCATCACCGAGCAACACCGAATTGCTGAACAACAATGCCTTGATGGGTTCAAGCTGATTGAAAACATCAATGACGGCAGGCAGTTCTTCTTTGGTAACGTCCAGTTGCACCTGCGAGGCACTGGCAAACATACCGAACTGCGGATACTGATGAAAGTACATCGGCATACGTCCGTACCGTGAAGAGGTGGATAAATGATGGAACAGCATTTTATAGCGTCCGTTCTGAATAGGAACATTGTTGTTGACTTTGCGGTTAGGATTGACACCCATACCCGTCAGTGTATAGTGATACGGTCGGAACTGTTCCTGTACGAAGTCATAATATTTTCGGAAACGATGATATATCGCATGGAGGTTTTCTTCTTTGCCAAAAGAAAACTCCATGTTATTATACGAACAGTCATACGAAAAAACATCGCCGTTTTCCTGATGAACCGCAGAATAGATATGTCCCTGTTCATCAATACCTGTCGGTACAAACTGAAATTCCTGTAAAAATGCCTGTGTCAGCTGATGAACGACGGCAAAGTCAACCGCCTTATGTTCCAGATTGACAATCGGCATTTCAATTTCCACACCGATAAAACTGCCCTTTTTATGTTCTGTCGGACGGATATAACGGTCATAAAGACGGTTCATAATTTCTTCTTTTGTCATACTATCACCTACAAACTGGCAAAGATACTGTAAAGTAACTGCATAGATTTTTCATTTTCAACATATTCATTGTTGTGATTCGTTCCCGTCCGGAACAGTCTGCCCTGATAAAAAGCGAGCAGTCGGGCAAAGGGTAACGGTTGCCATTCGTCTTCACTCAGCGGAACGGTAGCCAGCAAAGTGGTACTGCCCGTCGTGAGGTAATACAGCGTACCTCTGCAATTCGTATGGGCATAGAGATATTTGCCGTCTGAAAACAGAAGATTGAGTTTATTTTCCTTTGACATTTCGCACATAATCGTATCCAGCAGAGCAAAGCGTTCTTCAAAGACCAGCCTGTCCCCTTTCCTGTTCTGTGCATTATTCAGGCAATCCATCAGATATAAAAATATTCTTTCGCTGTCCGTATCGCCGTTCTGTTTCCGTACATAACGGCTCAGCGGTGAAAAGTCGAATATTGTTCCGTTATGGATAAGTGTCCATCGTCTGCCTGTGTTGTCCCTGCCCGTAAACGGGTGACAGTTTCTGTATTCCACGTTGCCGATAGTGGCATAACGGATATGTGCAAGCAGGATTTTTTCACTTATCGGCTGTGAAAGACGTTCCTGAAGATAGTGACTGGCACAAGCCTGTAGACTTTCCTTTTCCACCAGAGCACTTTCACGGGAAATGCAGGCAAGTCCCCAGCCGTGAGGGTGACGGCTACTGTGACGGTAAAATGTTTTCAGATAGTCATTTGCCGTAAATTCCTGACGGGAAGATATGCCGAATATTTCACACATAGCCAACACTCCTCTGATAGTCTTTTGCGAGTTTCAGCCCCTTTGTCATGTAATCCTCACCGAACTGCCTGCTGACAATTTCGGCATAACTGCCACCCTGTTCCGTCTTGCTTAACTGACGGTCAATGATGTCACTGTACTGCGGAAAATACTGTCGGGCAAATCCCCTGATTTCCGAAAGCGTCTGTATGGCTCTCTGTCTGATTTCCGCATTGCCGAACACGGAAGCGGTTTTCACATCTCTTACCGCTTTTACCTGTTCTTTACCCGTAAATTCCCTTTTCGGCAGGCTGACGAGATAAAGCATCAGCAGATGAATAAAACGGATATCTTCGGTAAAAATACCCGTTGGTGACAATGGGTTGACATCTATGACACGCAGTTCCAGATGATTGATACCGTTTTGGGCAAGGATTTCCAGACTGTTCGCCCCACGGGGTTTCACTCTGACGGGATAATAGAGTTCCGAAACAGAACGCAGATTTCCGTCATCAATATACCGCTGAATACTGCGGATATAACTGTCAAGGTCGGTATAGTCAAAAACAGGGACAAAATAATTCCAGTAGCCTTTTTCTGAACAACGGATAGAGGAATAGACATTATTCGGTGTACCGATGGTATCGTCAGCAACGGGACTTGCCGACATAAGATACACCACAAGCCACGCATAGGCGGTAAGTTTTCCTGCGAGGTGCAGATAAAGATGATTTTTGAACGCTGTAAAATCCGTTTCTCCGCTCTGTGTGAAAGCAAATTGCAGAAACTGTTCCGAAAAAGAAAAATTCAGATGAATACCCGAAAACAACATTTTTCGTTTGCCGTATTTTCCCGCAAGATAATGGCGGTAGACAGATTTGCTTTGCAGACTGCCCACATATTCCGCAACAGGAATTTCTTCTTCACTGCTGATTTTCGGCGGATTGGAAAACGGCCATAATACTTCTTTGTTTTTTTGTAATCTGCCGTTGATGATTTTCTGCAACTGTAACAGCTGTTCGTTAAGCTGTTCGGGGTCAGTAAAGACATCACCGATAATTTCAATCTGATTTTCACAGAAATCACGGTCAATATTCTTATGATGGTCAAACGGGTGCGGTGACTGTGCCAGTGTGCCGTTTTCGCATACACGAAGGCTTTCCCGTTCAATACCGAACTCCGCCTGTGTAAGATACTCCCTGATTTTTTCATTTCCGAGGTTCAAAAACATAAACTCATCTCAATTCCTTAACAGATTTCCCCATTGACGCAACAGGCTTTTCTCTTTTGTAAAGCCTATATTTTTGGTAGGTTATTATAGCACAGAAGCATTTCACTGTCAAGATAAAAACCGTATTTTTTTCACTTGTACGGACAGCAAACGGTTTGTTCCGCTGTCCGTTATCCGCTTACGACTTTTGTTCCAGCAGGTCATTGAGTGTTTTGCTGTAAAAGAAATCGTGTACCA
>CACYBZ010000471.1 GCA_902772795.1 uncultured Ruminococcus sp.
AATGGTTTATTCAGAAAGTTTTGCTTTTATTGTCAGATTAAGATTTTCATTTTTGATATTGTCATCATTTTCCGATAAACAGCCTGTTTTATCATATTTGACAACGTCAAAAACTATTTTTTGTGTGTCAATACTGCCATCTTTGTAGGTTACGGTAACATCAACAGAATAATAGTTGCTGTATTCTTTGAACATCTCCCAGAACCATTGATTAAAATATTTGGTACTTGTATTGCCTACTTTTCCCTGTTCATCGTATTGGCGGAGAGTATCAGCTTTTTGACAGTATTTTCCTTTTTCGTCCTGTACATATAACACCAGTTTAACCTGTTGGTCAGCCTTTATTGTCGGGGGTAATGAATAGCTGTACACCTTTTCGGGATAATTTTCTTCATCTTCGGTATAAGGGTAATGGTCGGGATTTCCTTGCCATGAACTTTTGCTTGCAACAGATTCCTTATCAGAAATTTCAGCATGGTCGTTCAATAAAAAATAACCGTTTCCGTTAAATCTGAAATTGGTTTTGACAATATTTTCACCGTTGGCAATAACAGGAAAGTCAACAATCCGTTCTATATTCATATAAAGCCATTTTTGTGTTTGGGTATCTATTTCCGTAACAGCAGAAGAACGGTTACCTGATAATTTGCCTAGATAAATATAGGTTAATGTATTCATTTGCTTTGCATTTGCGGTAAGAATGAAACTGTTGGTATTTTTCTGAGAAAAATGCACATCTGTCAAGGTACCGCCTACCGCCACAATAATTGCTGTACATGCCACTACAGCGACTTTTACAGCATACGGTGACTTTTTATGTGCTTTTTTTGTGTTGAGCGTTCGGAGTGTTTTAGAAACGGTACTTTGAGAAATGCTGAAACTGTCAATTGTTTTGGTATAAAGGTTTTTACGCATATTACATCTCTCCTTCTTCCGTGAGGATATCTTTCAGTTTTTTTCTTGCACGTTGTAAATGAGAATTGACGGTATTGATATTCTTTTTCAGAATTTCAGCGATTTCGGCAATGGTATAATTTTCGTAATAGTACAGGTAGATAACATTGCGGTAATTTTTGGGTAAAGAATAAATTTCTTCCATAATTTTCTGTTGTTGCGGTGAGGTCAGATAGTTGAAATCTTCAATATTTTCCCGTTTCTGCCACAACAGACGGTGAAAACTATTGCATTTGTTTATAGTGGTACGGATAATCCAGTATTTGAGATGCGGTTCTTCTTGCGGAGGATTTTTGGTCAGCAGTGCTACACAGACCTCCTGAAAAATATCTTCCGCTTCTGTTGTGTTTTTGACATGGTGCAAAGCAATGCGGTAAATCATATCCGCATAAGTGGTGATAATCTGTTCAAGCTGTTCTTTATCCATTGGATTTTTCCCCTTTCAATGATAATACGCATGAACCGTTATTTTTCAGTGCGTAGCTGAAAAATTTTTCTACCTGTGCGGTTGGAAATCAGATAATGACGGTCAACATCTGCATACGAAGATGCTGTTTTGAATTTTTATCCGTTAAAGGGCTTTGCACTTTAAAATCCCACAAGGGGCTTTGCCCCTTGACCCCACCACTTTTTGAAAAAAGTGGACAAAAACTTTTCATTGTTATCGCTAAAGGGGATTTTCCTGTCATACACAGAAAAATAATCTCAACTGCTCAGGGGAAGCTCTGGGGGGTTCAAAAAGAAAAAGATTGTTGACAACAGCATTTTTGTTGTCAGCAATCTTTGGTTGTGTTTGTTGAAAATCAGCCGAAATTGGCAGGAAGATTCGTCAGTATTTCCACGATATGATGAAAGGAATATATTATCAGAAGAAAAATTGCCAGCCATGTATAATTTGTAGGGAGCAGAAAGAGCATCAGCAGTTTTTGTCTGAGTGTTCTGCCCCAAACTATTGGCAGGATAATTCCCAGTATGGTAGAAATCAGCACACCGCCTGTCAGGAAAATCACAGGAAATACCGTACCTGTATCGTATTTCCATAAAAGTTCATCAGTAAAATATGCCAGACAAAATCCTGTTATCTGGATAATCAGTGTGATGGCAAATATCTTGAAATATGTTTTTATGGCACTATTTAGCATAGTGCTATAAATGAGCAAATTTAAGAAAGCATGGTGAAAATGCACAAAAAATCAAGAAACAAGCATACTGAATAAGCCGGAAATATCTTGT
>CACYBZ010000472.1 GCA_902772795.1 uncultured Ruminococcus sp.
AACACTGACATTGATTGATAAAATGACAGATTTTGTCACTCTGTGGCGACTGGGTTGCAATATGGATATCTCATCGGCAGAAACCTCTTATCAGGCAATGAAACAGAACTGAAAAACCGGATTTTCTCATACGGAAAAACAAGAAAATAAGATTTATGAGGAAAGTATAAAAATAATGAAAAGTTCGACATTCAAATGGCTTTTTACCGTTCCCCAACGGAAAAAAATTTACATTCTGATTCTGATATTGGTGCAGATGTTGCATGGAGCAAGCGGTGTACTGTATGCTCTGTTACTGAGAAATATCGTAGACAGTGCGGTAAACAGGAATAAAGACAATTTTATCTTCAATATTGTTCTGATTATTTCATTGGTTATTGCCCAGCTGGCAATGCGGGTGGTTATCCGTTTTCTTAACGAACTGTCAAGAGCTTCTTTTGAGAATATCTTCAAGGAACGACTGATCAGACATCTGCTTATCCGCAATTTTGCCACTGTGGAAGCTGTACACTCCGGAGAATGGCTTAACCGACTGACAAATGATACTGTCGTTGTTGCCAACGGCTACACAGAAATTATTCCCGGTATTGCGGGTATGGCAGTCAAAATCACCAGTGCGGTTATTATGATTATTGTACTGCAACCCTGGTTTATGTGGATTATTCTGCCCGGTGGTATGGCAATGATGGTATTGACGTATGCTTTCCGCAAGATACTCAAACGCCTGCATAAAAAAGTACAGGAAAAGGACGGCAGTCTGCGAATCTTATTACAGGAAACATTGGGAAATATGATGATGATTCGTTCTTTTGTCGCCGAACAACAGACACTTCAGGAAATTACCGACAAGACAAAAGAACACAAAACCGCCAGAATGAAAAAAAATCATTTTTCCAATTTCTGTAACATCGGCTTTGGCGTAGCTATTCAGGGAGTGTATTTATTTGGTGTATGCTGGTGTGGTTGGGGAATCATGACAGGAACAATTACTTATGGAACACTTACCGCTGTCACACAGCTGATTACCCAGATACAATCGCCTTTTGCCAACATTACCGGCTATCTGCCGAAATTCTATGCTATGACAGCCAGTGCAGAACGACTTATGGAAATTGAAGACTTTACACAAGACAGTACTGAACAACCACTGTCACTTGAACAAATTACTGACTTCTATCGGAACGAGTTGAAAGTCATCGGATTAAAGAATGTCAGCTTTACTTACTATCCGCCGTCAGAAAGTATAAACGAACTTTCCAAAGACAGTATGCCCAAGGTATTACAGGGAATCAATATCAGTATAAGCAAGGGAGAATATGTTGCCTTTACAGGACATAGTGGTTGCGGTAAGTCAACGGTGATCAAGCTGTTGATGAGCATTTATCGTCCTGATACGGGGGAATGTTTTCTCAAAACAGCCAATGATACCAAACCGCTGACATCAGAATGGCACAGATTGTTTGCCTATGTTCCTCAGGGAAACAGACTCATGACGGGAACAATCAGAGAAACGGTTGCTTTTGCGGATAAATCCAGAATGCACGATAGCAATAAAATCACACAGGCACTCAAAATTGCCTGTGCAGATGAGTTTGTAGAAGAACTGGAAAACGGAATTGACACATTTCTTGGCGAAAGAGGAACAGGTCTTTCCGAGGGACAAATGCAAAGACTCGCCATTGCCAGAGCTGTTTTTTCTGACAGTCCGATTTTGATTTTAGATGAAGCCACAAGTTCACTGGACACACTCACAGAACAGAAATTATTAAAAAATCTCAGAAGTATGACAGATAAGACAGTACTGATTGTTACCCATCGTCCTGCAGCACTGGCAATCTGTGACAGAGTGCTGCAGTTTACAGAAAACGGCTGGGAAGAAAAATAACCTGGTTTTTGATATAAACAGAATTATTCATACGTTCTAAAGTAAATACCGGAAATCTTTCTTTTTGGGGACGGTAACAAACATTGGTATTTTTCATTGCCAACATGTTATGATACCACAGGAAGGCACACAACCGTCATTACTTTCGGTTATGTGCCTTCCTGCTTTTAGATGGCTGTTTTTTCACAACCACTTCTCTATAAAATTATGATTAATCCCGTCTTTTACCAAAAATCGCCAGAATTCTGATAAACAGATTGACATAATCCATATACAGGGATAACGCACTTAAAAT
>CACYBZ010000473.1 GCA_902772795.1 uncultured Ruminococcus sp.
CGTTATCTCCGGGCATACACATTTCAACACCTTCGGGAAGAACGATAACACCTGTAACGTCAGTAGTTCTGAAATAGAACTGAGGACGGTCGTTGTTGAAGAAAGGAGTATGACGGCCACCTTCGTCCTTTGTCAGAACGTAAACCTGTCCGTGGAATTTTGTGTGGGGGTGAATGGAGTTGGGAGCTGCAAGAACCTGTCCTCTTTCGATTTCTGTTCTCTGAACACCACGGAGCAATGCACCGATGTTGTCACCTGCTTCAGCATAGTCAAGAGTCTTTCTGAACATCTCGATACCTGTAACAACAACTTTTCTCTTCTCGTCAGTAAGACCAACAATTTCTACTTCCTTGTTGACTTCGAGCTTTCCTCTTTCTACTCTACCTGTTGCAACAGTACCACGACCTGTGATGGTGAATACGTCTTCGACAGGCATAAGGAAAGGCTGATCAGATTTTCTTTCAGGAGTAGGAATGAACTCATCAACAGCAGCCATAAGTTCATGGATACATTCATATTCAGGAGCCTTAGGGTCTTTGGAATCTGATGTGAGTGCGATATAAGCTGAACCTCTGATAATCGGTGTGTCGTCGCCGGGGAATTCATACTCTGTAAGGAGTTCACGGATTTCCATTTCAACGAGGTCAAGAAGTTCTTCGTCATCAACTTGGTCAGTCTTGTTCATGAAAACAACGATGTAAGGTACACCAACCTGACGGGAAAGAAGAATGTGCTCTCTTGTCTGAGGCATAGGGCCATCAGCAGCAGATACAACAAGGATAGCACCGTCCATCTGAGCAGCACCAGTGATCATGTTCTTTACATAGTCAGCATGACCGGGGCAGTCAACGTGTGCATAGTGACGGTTAGGTGTTTCATATTCAACGTGAGCTGTGTTGATTGTAATACCTCTTTCTCTTTCTTCCGGAGCTTTATCGATATTAGCGTAATCAACGAAATCAGCGTCACCCTCAAGGTTGAGAACCTTTGTGATAGCAGCCGTAAGTGTTGTTTTACCGTGGTCAACGTGACCGATTGTACCAATGTTGACATGGGGTTTATTTCTTTCAAATTTTGCCTTTGCCATTGGAATTGCCTCCCTTAAATTAATTTATATAGGTGATAATGACTACCTTAACCCTTATTTTACCAACTTTCTCAGCAAAATGCAAGGGTTAAGGAAAAATTATCATTAAGTTTCTGTAAACTTTTAGGATAAAAATCAGTCGTCCTTCTTGGAACGCTTGGACATGATTTCTTCTGCAACGGACTTCGGTACCTCTGCATAGTGACTGGGTTCCATAACGTACTGTCCACGTCCCTGCGTGTTGGAACGCATATCTGTTGCATAACCGAACATCTCGGAAAGCGGAACATTCGCATTGATTCTCTCTGCACCGTTCTCTGCTTCCATACCCTGAATCATACCACGACGGGAGTTCAGATCGCCGATGACATCGCCCATGTATTCTTCGGGAACGATAACCGTTACTTTCATGATGGGTTCCATCAGAACAGGACTTGCCTTCTTCATAGCCTCTTTGAATGCCATTGAACCGGCAATCTTGAACGCCATTTCTGAGGAGTCGACTTCATGATAAGAACCGTCGTAAAGAGTAACTTTACAGTCAACAACATTGTAACCTGCCAGTACACCACTGAGCATAGCTCCCTGGATACCCTGGTCAACAGCGGGAATGTATTCCTTAGGAATAGCACCACCGACAACATTGTTGATAAATTCATAACCTTTGCCCGGGTTGGGTTCAAGTTTGATTTTAACGTGACCGTACTGTCCTTTACCGCCTGACTGTCTTGCATACTTCTGGTCGACATTGGCTTCACCACGGATTGTTTCTTTGTAAGCAACCTGAGGTGTACCGATGTTTGCTTCGACTTTGAATTCTCTCAGAAGACGGTCTACGATAATTTCAAGGTGTAATTCACCCATACCTGCAATAATGGTCTGTCCTGTTTCTTCATCTGTGTAAGCCTTGAAAGTCGGGTCTTCTTCGGCAAGTTTTGCCAGAGCAATACCCATCTTCTCCTGACCTGCCTTTGTCTTGGGTTCGATAGCAACCCTGATAACAGGGTCGGGGAACTCCATGGACTCCAGAATAACGGGATTCTTTTCATCGCAGAGTGTGTCACCTGTTGTGGTGAATTTCAGACCGATTGCCGCTGCGATATCTCCTGAATAACAGGTTTCGATATCTGTTCTTGCATTGGCGTGCATCTGCACAATACGTCCGATACGTTCGTTCTTGTCCTTGATGGAGTTATAAACGGTTGTACCGGCATTTACGCTTCCCGAATAAACTCTGAAGAAACAGAGTTTTCCGACAAACGGGTCTGTCGCAATTTTGAATGCCAGAGCGGAGAAAGGTTCACTGTCAGAAGCGTGTCTGCAGGTTTCCTCTTCCGTGTCGGGATTTACACCCTTGATAGCGGGAATATCTGTCGGTGCAGGCATATAGTCAACAATAGCGTCAAGCAGAAGCTGTACGCCCTTGTTACGATAAGATGTACCGCAGGTTACGGGAACAACTTCGTTGGCGATTGTGGATTTACGAATCTGTGCACGCAGTTCTTCCTCTGTGATTTCTTCACCGCCGAAGTATTTTTCCATGAGTTCATCGTTCAGTTCAGCAACTTTTTCAATGAGTTCATCATGATACTGTTCAGCGATTTCCTGCATATCTTCGGGAATTTCTTCTTCTCTGACATCTTTGCCGAGGTCATCATAATAAACCTCAGCCTTCATTTTAATAAGGTCAATAATGCCTCTGAATTCGTCTTCAGCACCGATTGGCAACTGAATAGGAAGTGCATTACATTTTAATCTGTCTTTCATCATCTGTACGACTCTGTAAAAGTCTGCACCCATGATGTCCATCTTATTGACATATACCATTCTGGGAACTTTATAGTTATCAGCCTGACGCCATACGGTTTCTGACTGAGGTTCAACACCGCCCTTTGCACAAAGCACGGTGACAGATCCGTCCAGAACTCTCAGAGAACGTTCAACTTCAACCGTGAAGTCAACGTGTCCCGGGGTGTCAATAATGTTGATTCTTACTTGCTTATCCTGTCTGTCTTTCCAGAAACAAGTGGTAGCAGCAGATGTAATTGTAATACCTCTTTCTTTTTCCTGTACCATCCAGTCCATAGTTGCTCCGCCGTCATGGGTTTCGCCTATCTTATGGTTGATACCTGTATAGAACAGGATACGCTCTGTTGTCGTTGTTTTACCGGCATCAATATGAGCCATGATACCGATATTTCTTGTCTGTTCAAGAGATACTTTTCTAGCCATAATAGCCTCCTTAAATGATTACCATCTGTAGTGTGCAAAAGCTTTGTTAGCTTCAGCCATTCTGTGTGTTTCGTCACGCTTCTTGGCAGCACCACCAACACCGTTGACAGCATCAAGGATTTCGGCAGCAAGTCTTTCTTTCATGGTTCTTTCCGAACGGCTTCTGGAATAGTTGGAAAGCCAACGCAGACCTAACGTCTGTCTTCTCTCAGGACGAACTTCCATAGGCACCTGGTATGTCGCACCGCCCACTCTTCTGGCTTTGACTTCCAATACAGGCATTACATTTTCCATTGCCTGCTCGAAAACTTCCAGCGGTTCGTTTCCTGTTTTTTCTCTAATGATGTCGAATGCACCGTATACAATCTTCTGGGCTACACCTTTCTTACCATCATACATGATGTTGTTGATGAGACGAGTAACAAGCTTTGAGTTATATACCGGATCGGGCAAAACATCACGCTTTGC
>CACYBZ010000474.1 GCA_902772795.1 uncultured Ruminococcus sp.
AACAAAAAAATATACTCAAATTGTTAAAAATAGGTGAATTTCCGTTTCGGCGAGAAAAATCTATTGCAAGATGTATACATATAGGCTATAATATTGTTGGTTTGAATTAGCTAATTTATTGATAATGCTAATAATCTTTATTCACATTACTTTGGTAAGGAGCTGTTATTGCGACATGAAACAATATGAAGCAAAGAAAATCAAGAATATCGCATTGGTTGGTCATGGCGGTTGCGGAAAGACTTCGGTAGCCGAGGCAATGATATATCTTGCAGGGGCAAGTGACAGACTGGGTAAGGTCGATGACGGAAATACCGTACTGGATTTCGACCAGGAAGAAATCAGAAGAAAGGTTTCTGTTTCGTCTGCGGTAGCCCCTATTGAATGGAAAAATTATAAGATAAACATTATTGATACCCCCGGACTGTTCGATTTTGAGAGCGGTGTATGTGAGGGTATGCGGGCAACCGATACTGCTTTGATTGTCGTTTCGGGAAAAGACGGGGCAAATGTCGGCACAGACAAAGCCGTCAAGCTGGCGGAAAAAATGGGAAAATCCAAAGTCTTTTTTGTCAACGGACTTTGTGACGAGAGTGCCAGATTCTACCGTGTATTTGAAACGCTGAAAGCAAAATATGGTCCGTCAGTATGTCCTGTCGTTGTTCCCTTTATTGAGAACGGTCAGGCAAACTGCTATGTCAATATTCTGGAATATAAAGCTTACAGATACGAAAAAGGCAAAATTACACAAGTACCCATGCCTGACATGGGTGACAGACTGGAAGGTCTGCGTACCGCTATTTATGAAGCTGTTGCGGAAACAGATGAAGAAATGTTTGAAAAATATTTCAGCGGTGAAGAGTTTACCCCTGAAGAAGTCATTGTCGGTGTCAGTCAGGGCGTAAAGGACGGCACGATTACGCCCGTATTCTGCGGTGACGCACAGAACACCTATGGTATTGAGCATCTGCTGAACGGTATTACCTGGCTTGTGCCGTCAGCGGACGAGAAAAACGAAGTCGGTACGGATATCAACGGCGACCCTGTGGAACTTTCCGTAAATATCAACGGAGCAACCTCAGCAATTGTTTTCAAGACGGTAGCAGATCCGTTTGTCGGCAAACTGTCTTATTTCAAGGTCATTTCAGGTAAGGTATCCCCTGATACTCCGCTGATGAACATGAGAACAGGCGAAATGGAAAGAATCAATAAAGTCCTGATTCCCAAAGGCAAAAAACAGGAAGATGCCCCTTATATCGGTGCAGGCGATATCGGTGCAGTTGCCAAACTCAACAACACCGCTACGGGAGATACCTTATGTTCTCCCACAAGAAAAGTTGTTCTGGAGGGTATACAGTATCCCGTTGCCAATTACAAAATGGCAGTTCTCCCCAAAACAAAGGGGGAAGAAGACAAGGTAGCACAGGCACTGGCAAAGATTTCCGAAGAAGACCCCACCATCGTATTTGAAACCGACAAGGAAACCAAAGAAATGACAGTCAGCGGTCTTGGTGAACAGCATCTCGATGTCGTTGTTTCCAAACTCAAGAATAAATTCAACGTAGACGTTGTTCTTGAAGCACCGAAAGTTGCTTACAGAGAAACTATCCGTAAGAGTGTACAGGTTCAGGGCAGACACAAGAAACAGTCAGGCGGACACGGACAGTTCGGTGACGTATGGATTGAGTTTGAACCTGCTGACAATGACGGTCTGGAATTCGGCGAAAGAGTTGTCGGCGGTGCTGTGCCGAAAGGATTTTTCCCTGCTGTTGAAAAGGGTCTGAGAGATAGTATCAAGAAAGGTGTACTGGCAGGTTATCCTATGGTCGGTCTGAAAGCCACACTGTATGACGGTTCATATCACCCTGTTGACTCGTCGGAAATGTCCTTTAAAATGGCGGCAGCCATCGCTTATAAGAACGGTATTCCCAAAGCTTCTCCCGTATTGCTTGAACCTGTTGTTTCTGTTGCCGTATGCGTTCCCGATAGTAATATGGGCGATATCATGGGCGAAATCAACAAGCGTCGTGGCAGAGTGCTGGGCATGAATCCTGCCGAAAGCGGTACACACATCGTTGAGGCGGAGGCTCCCGTTTCTGAAATGAGTGACTTTTCTGTCTATCTGCGTCAGGTAACACAGGGACGTGGCAGTTATACCACCGCTTTCGCAAGATATGAAACGGTTCCCGACAACATCGCCACAAAGATTATTGAAGAAAGAAAGACTGACGATAAATAATCGCCAGAATGATTCGGTTGTCTGAGTATAATCCGTTTGTACTCAGACGACTTTTTATGTAGAAACCGCTGTTTTTCTGACAGATACAGCAGAATTCTGTTCGGAAAATTTTTCTGTATGTGGTATAGTGTCGTATTTGGTCGTTGTGTAATTTAGAAAGATTTATTGTCGGAATTTTGAATATCTTATAAAATTTTACTAATTCTATTGAAATTTCTTTCCGTGATTGCTATTATATTACTGTGGGCATATTTACGATAAATTTTGAAAGGAAAGGAAACTTGCATGATGAATTATGTAACGGACAACCAACACCTTACGTTATTCGGAAGCGGAGATGATTTTACCGCTTATGAATATATGGGCGTTCATAAAGTAGATGACGGTAATTGTTATGTGTTCAGGGTATGGGCTCCCAATGCCCTTTCCGTGTCGGTTGTGGGAAAATTCAACAACTGGAACGAAAACAGTAATCATATGTCAAGAATCGGAAACGGTGATGTCTGGGAATGTTATGTCAACGGTGTCAATGAATTTGATGCGTACAAATACTGTATTGTTTCGCAGACCTACCAACGGTTATATAAGTCAGACCCCTACGCTTTTCATTTTGAAACAAGACCTGATAATGCCAGTCTTGTCTATACGCTGGACGGCTGTTTCAGCTGGAATGACGATGAATGGATAACGCAACGGACAAATTCAGACAGCAGAAGTCAGCCGATGAATATTTATGAAGTCCATGCAGGGTCGTGGAGAAAACATCAGGACGGTAATTTTTACAGTTATCGCCAGCTCGCCGACGAACTGATACCCTATGTCAGGGAAACAGGATACACCCATATCGAACTTATGCCGATAATGGAATATCCTTTTGACGGGTCGTGGGGATATCAGATAACAGGGTATTATGCACCGACTTCCCGATACGGTCAGCCCAAAGACCTCATGTATTTTATTGACAAGTGTCATCAGAACAATATCGGTGTCATACTGGACTGGTCGGTGACGAATTTTCCGAAAGACGACTACGCCTTGAAACAGTTTGACGGTACCTGCTGTTATGAATATCATGACCCCCTCAAAGCCAACAGGGAAGATACCGATACGCTTGTCTTTGACTATGCCAGATATGAAGTCATCAGCTTTTTGCTGTCCAGTGCGATATTCTGGGCGGACAAGTATCGTGCGGACGGTCTGCGACTGGACAATGTAGCGTCCATGCTGTATCTCGACTATAACAGGGCGGGAAAAGAATCTGCCGTCAATAAATTCGGCGGTAAGGAAAATCTGGAGGCAGTCGCCTTTATTCAGAAATGCAATAATATTATTCACGATAATTTCAAAGGTGTGATTACCATAGCGGAAGAGTCCACCGCATGGCCGATGATATCCAAGCCTGCCGAACAGGGCGGTCTGGGCTTCGACTATAAATGGAATGTGGGCTGGGTAACGGATATGCTGGATTATGTATCTCTTGACCCGTTTTACCGTCCGTTCAACCACGCCAATATGATATTTTCATTTTTCTATGCATTTACCGAAAGTTTCATATTGCCCTTGTCGCACAGCATGGTAGTGTATGGAAAGAAGTCATTGCTGAGTAAAATGCCCGGGGATAATAAAAGTCAGTTTGACCATCTGCGGACTTTCATGGCATATATGATGATGCACCCGGGCAAAAAGCTGACGTTCATGGGCAATGAAATAGGACAGTCGGAAGAATGGAACACAGACGGACAGTTGTCATGGGAAGAAGTGCAGTATCCCAGAAACGGAAAGCTGTATGAATTTATCAAGAGCCTGAATACTTTTTATAGAGAAAATCCTTGTATGTATGAAATCGAGGATTCGTGGGAAGGTTTTCACTGGATACACCATGATGATTTTACGCAATGTGTCATGGCATTCCGCCGAATTGACAGAAGCGGTAACAGTATTATTACGGTATGTAATTTTCTGCCCATAAAGCGGGAAAATTATAGTATAGGTGTTCCATACAAGGGAATGTATGATGAAGTCTTTAACACAGATAATGTAGAATTCGGTGGCAGTGGTATTACCAACGGACAGAAAATCATGTCGGTAGGTACGCCGATGCACGGTTATGACCAAAGCATTGTGTTGACGATTCCGCCGTTGTCGGTAATGTATTTCAAGTGCAGTAAGAAACACCCCGACCCCGAATCAAAAGAAGTTTCACCGCAGGACAAAGAAACCATTGCCGAATTTCAGGAACTCAATGAAAGAATAGCGTCCATGGAAGAAAGCGAAAATTCATAGTTTCAAGGGTTGCACTCTTGAAAATCCCGCTTCAAGGGTTGCACCCTTGAAAATCCCGCTTCAAGGGTTGCACCCTTGAAAATCCTGCTTCAAGGGTTGCACCCTTG
>CACYBZ010000475.1 GCA_902772795.1 uncultured Ruminococcus sp.
AAAAAAGCAAATCATGGCTCTTTTGCCGGTGTCGTTATCGGCTTTACCCTGTTTTTGGTTCATGTTGTCGGTATTGGTCTGACAGGTACAAGTGTCAACCCTGCCCGTAGCCTCGGCTCTGCCCTCGTTGCGGCTCTCAACGGCAACAATAATCCGATGGCTTCACTGTTGATATTCATTGCTGCTCCGCTTATAGGTGCTGCCATTGCTGCACTCATTCATAAGTTTTTGGAAAGCGGTAAGGAAGATGCTGTACAGGAAACAGCTCCCGTAAGTGCTCCTGCTAAAAGCACAGCTCCTGCAAACAATACCAACAGAAATGTTCCCAACAGAAAACGTAAAAGAAAATAATGACTGTTAGTTTATATGATAATTACTGACCGTCAGAAAAACGACTGTGATTACTTCTATCACAGTCGTTTTTTTTGTCGGCTATAAATTGGTTTCACGAAGAATCCTGGCAATATTCAGCAAACTGTTTCTGTAATATTCCGCCTTGCTTTCTCCTGCCTCGTATATTGTGTCCAACAGTTCATCTGCCTTCAAATCGCTTTCAATAATACCTATGAAATCATAATTTTCATATTCGTCCTGACTGTCCATAGCTAAATGTTGCCTGTATACCGTATCGTCAACAACAACCAACCTTCTCAGTCCTCTTTGTATTGCCACGGTGAACAAAGCATATCGGTATTTCATAGCAATTCCCCCTGAAATCAGATATAAATTACAATATCAGGTTTTACCTGCAAAATAAAATCCTCAAGACGGTTGTCCGTATCATTGAACCCTCTCACATCAACACAGACCATATCTTCAAACACCTGTGACAAATACGGCGATACCACACAGCCAAAAGAATCCTGTACAAATAAAGCTTTTTTGCCTTTTTTGATTTTATTATTATGTAAATCCACAATTGTATGATTACCGCCCATGTAAGCATCATAAGCTGTTTCGTCAAGATTAAGAAGATTATCTGGCGTGATACATTCACGGTGTATCAGAGTTTCTTCAAATGTACCGTTCAGCACTTCCTGTCTGTCAAAACTGACACTCACATCGGTTTCATAGTTCGGAAGAATCAGTTCAAAATCGTCAGCTCCACAATAATATTGTCCTACTCGTCTGCCCTGTGTTCCCAGAAAAGCATTTTCATAAGTTTCAATGTTATATTGCGATATGTCCAGTTTTTTCGTTTCCAATGTATACCCTAACTGCCTGTTAATCTGATAGCTTATCAGTTTGCTTACCCACAATCCTGCTCTTGCATGCCAGTGATGGTCTGTTTTATAGAACAGTTCGTATTTGTCGACTTTCTGCTTGTCCAGTTCTTTCTGAACGTCCCACACTGCCACACCGCTCTTTTGCAGATTTCCTGTAAAATTATAGGTGCTTCCCCTCTTGTCAACATACGGATAGAATTTTGGCAACAGTTTTTCATCAGCTGTATTCTTGTTTATCTTGTTGACAAAGAAAAAATCAATTTTGTTTTCCTTACACAGTTTGTCAAGGTGAATAATCCATTCTTCTCCACTGGTATCAATGCCTTCTGCCTGTACCACAACACCTCCTTTGAACGTCAGATAACCGTTACTCAGTTTCAATACGGAATAGGCAGGTTCTACATCATCAACCAGATGTTTTCCTGATAATTTCTGCACCAGTCCGTAAGTATTGATTGCCTCCTTGCGGAAATAAAAGAAATTGTTGATTCTGCCATCAAATTCCCGAAACCCGCTTTCTACTTTGTCAAGTATACCGCTCTCCTGCGGTGCGTTGACATATCCTTTGTACAGTCCGCCGAATATCTGTATCTGATGGATACAGAATGTCAGCGAAAAACTGACTATGATAAATCCGACAAACAAAACTGCGGTTACTTTTTTATAATCAAATTTTCCCAACGCAATCACCTCAGAAATTAAAGTAGATAAACGGATTATAAGTACCTTTGACAATATAGGCTACACTGCATAACATAATCAGAATGAAAATTATCATCGTTGTCAGGGATAATAACGTGGATTTTTCATTTTTTGTCACAATATGTTTCACAACAGGCGTACTGCACAGTACCGCCAACAGAAAACCGACCCAGTTTTCTTTAAGAAAGAACAATGCATTATTGTCAATCCACACGTTACTGCTTCCGAACATTGCCCCGATATATTCATATGCCTGTGTCAATGTATCGGCACGGAAAAGCACCCAGCCCAGTATAACAAAAAACATGGTATAAAAATATCTCAGCAAAAAGAATTTTTTTAAACGGTGGAATCCTGTGATTTTTTCAAAGACAAGCAGAACAAAATAAATCAGTCCCCATAAAATAAACGTCCAGTTTGCCCCGTGCCATACTCCT
>CACYBZ010000476.1 GCA_902772795.1 uncultured Ruminococcus sp.
CTCGGAGTAGACTTGGAAGCCTGTCCGCCTGTGTTGGAGTAAACTTCTGTATCGAATACAAGAATGTTTACGTCTTTGCCTGATGCGATTACATGGTCAAGACCGCCGAAACCGATATCGTAAGCCCAACCGTCACCACCGAATATCCAGATGGATTTCTTAGCCAACTGGTCTTTATCAGCAAGAGTTTTCTTAGCCAACTGTCCTGCTTCACAGTCACAGTCTTTGATTTCTTCTAATTTTTCGATAAGAGCCTGTGCAGCAACTTTGTTGGCACCTGAATTTTTGATGGTAGCCAAATAGTTTTCACAAGCCTCTTTAACATCTTCTTTAGATGTCTTTTCAGCAATATTGGTTACATATTCAACCAGTCTGTCACGAATTGCGTTCTGTCCGAGAGCCATACCGTAACCGAACTCCGCGTTGTCTTCAAAGAGAGAGTTATGCCATGCGGGACCTCTGCCTTCCTTGTTGACAGTGTAAGGTGTAGCCGGAGCTGATGCACCCCAAATTGATGAACAACCTGTTGCATTGGCAATGAACATTCTGTCACCGAACAACTGTGTAACCAGTTTAGCATAAGGTGTTTCACCACAGCCTGCACAAGCACCTGAGAACTCAAGCAACGGCTGTTTGAACTGGCTGCCTTTTACCTTTGTTTCGTCAAATTTAGCCAGAACTTCGGGTTTAGCGGGCAAATCAAAAGCATAATTGAATACTTCCTGCTGAGGCATTTCGCCGTCTGCGGATTTCATAACAAGAGCCTTGTTGCCTTTCTTTCCGGGACATACCTGAGCACAAGCACCGCAACCTGTACAGTCAAGTGTAGATACTGTCATTGTGAAAGTATAATCAGGCATACCTGTCATTTTGGCTTTCTTTGTTGCTGCAGGAGCATTGTCAGCTTCTTCAGCTGTCATAGCAACGGGTCTGATAGCAGCGTGAGGACATACATAAGCACAGAAGTTACACTGAATACAATTATCAGGTTCCCATGACGGAACGTCAACAGCAATGCCTCTCTTTTCGTAAGCCGCTGAACCCTGAGGAACTGTACCGTCAATGTGGTCTTTGAATGCGGAAACGGGCAACTGATTGCCTTTGTAAGCGTTTACAGGATTAAGAATTGTTTCAACATAGTCAACAACATCTTTTCTGCCCTTGAGCTGTGCTTTTTCCTTGACTTCGTCCTGAGCATCTGCCCAGCTTGCAGGAACGTCTACTTTAACAAAGTCAGTAGCACCTCTTTCGATAGCAGCATGGTTCATGTCAACAATAGCCTGTCCCTTTTTGCTGTAGGACTTTGTAGCAGCGTCTTTCATGTACTGGATAGCGTCTTCTTTGGGAATGATGTTGGCAATGGTAAAGAATGCAGACTGTAAAATAGTATTGATACGTCCGCCAAGACCGATTTCCTTACCAATCTTAATACCATCGATAGTATAAAAATTGATGTTTTTCTGAGCGATAATTCTCTTCATCTTAGCAGGGAGTCTTTCTTCAAGTTCTTCACCTGACCAAGGACAGTTAAGCAGGAAACTTCCGCCCTCTTTGAGGTCGTCAACCATATCATATTTTGTTACATAAGACGGGTTGTGACAAGCAACGAAGTCAGCCTTGCTGATATAGTAAGTAGATTTGATAGGTGTATTACCAAAACGCAGGTGAGAAACGGTAAGACCGCCTGATTTTTTGGAGTCGTAAGCAAAATATCCCTGTGCATACATGTCTGTATGGTCACCGATAATCTTGATGGAGTTCTTGTTTGCACCGACAGTACCGTCTGCACCAAGACCCCAGAATTTACAGGAACTTGTGCCTGCGGGAGTAGTATCAGGATTTTCAACAACGGGAAGTGACAGGTTGGTAACATCGTCAACAATACCGATAGTAAATTTCTTTTTGGGTGTTTCAGACTGCATATTGCGGTATACAGCAATGATATCAGCAGGAGTAGTGTCTTTTGAGGAAAGACCGTAACGTCCGCCCATTACACATACATTGGCAAATTCTGAACCGTTAAGAGCTGCCAGAACGTCAAGGAACAAAGGTTCACCGATAGAACCGGCTTCTTTTGTTCTGTCAAGTACAGAAATTTTCTTTACTGTCTTAGGCAATTCTCTAAGCATATAATCAGCAACAAAAGGTCTGTAAAGTCTTACTTTAAGTAAGCCGACTTTTTCGCCCTTAGCCATGAGATAATCCACAACTTCTTCGGCACAGTCGTTGACAGAACCCATTGCCACGATAACATATTCTGCATCTTCAGCACCATAATAGTTGAAAGGTTTGTAGTTTGTGCCGATTTTTGCATTGACTTTATTCATATAATCTTCAACGATAGCCGGAACAGCGTCATAATAAACATTACAAGCCTCTCTTGCCTGGAAGAAAATATCGTCATTCTGAGCAGTACCTCTTGTTACAGGGTGTTCAGGGTTAAGACTTCTTCTTCTGTAAGCGTTTACAGCGTCCCAGTCAAGCATATCAGCGAGGTCTTCATAATCCCATACTTCTACTTTCTGAATTTCGTGAGAGGTACGGAAACCGTCAAAGAAATGTAAGAAAGGTACTCTGCCTTTGATTGCTGAA
>CACYBZ010000477.1 GCA_902772795.1 uncultured Ruminococcus sp.
AAACGATGGTAGCTTTGGCAAAATCGGATACGATGAAACAGGAATTTTCTCAATATGGGTATATTCGTCCATATTTTGAGTAGCAGTAGTGAGTGATGTCTGATTTCAAAAGAAAATTCATTTCCAATTTTATAGAATTTACTACTTTTTTCCGATTGGTAGTTGTACGAAAGGTTATTTTCACCACTGTTTTTATCGCTGTAGCAGTATTCGGAGTTTTTTACTACAACCGTCTGAAAACATTGAAAACAGTCAATCCACCTGTGATTACCTTTTCTGAAAAGTATGAAACAGATGTCAGCGTAAAGGTAACAAAAAGGGAACTCCTCAATGGCGTAAAAGCAACAGATGTAGAAGATGGTGATATTACGCTGGACGTGATTGTAGAAAATGTATCAGATATCATATGGAAAAATGAAGACGGCAGCAAAGTTAAGGATATCGAAAGAGAAGTAACGTATGCCGTATGTGATTCCGACAATAATGTTACAAAGGCGACAAAAAGAATTAAGTATACAGATTACAGGTCACCTGTTATTGAACCGCTGGATAAGATTCCGACCATTAAAGAAAAACGTTATTCCAGCGTTCTTGCCTGTTTTAAAGCAACAGATGTCATTGATGGTGATATCAGTGAACTGTTGAAGATAGAGTCTTTGGATTCCAGTAGTGACAATATCAAAAAGGGAATTTTCCCTGTTGTACTTTCGGTAACGAACAGTTGTGGTGATAAAGTGTACTATAACTCAGTAGTAACCTTGATAGAGTAAAGGAAGTGACAACCTTATGGAAAACCAGACAACAACAGAAGAAAGTAATGTCCTCAAAGATGCAGGGATAAATTATTCTTTTGATTTACGCAGTATCCTCAAAGATATATTACGTCGATGGAATATTATTGTTATTGTTGGTGTTGTTTGTGCGGTGGTTGGGTTTGTTTACGGCACCGAAACATATGAGCCGATGTATACAGCTTCGACAACTTTTTTGGTAAAAAACAGCAATGATACCGTTGATGTGTATAATAACTTGTCAGAATCAATACGATTGGCGAATAGTCTGGGGGTAGTATTCGGTACTTCTCAGTTACAGGACAGAGTGGCAGAAGAACTGGGATACAAATCTTTTCCTGGAGTATTGCATTATAGTATCATTGATAATACCAATATCATGTCAGTCAGTGTTACGGCGGATTCTCCTATGAAAGCCTATGAGGCACTGAACAAAGTTTTTGAAGTCTATCCTGTTTTTACCAAAAACTATATTAGTCGTGTGATTATACGGACTATGGACGCCGTTAGTGTGCCGACAGCACCTATTAATTTCCCGAATTCCCGTACACTGGCATTGGAAGGATTAGGTATTGGTATGGCAGCTATGGTACTTTTGTTCGGTGTAAAATCTTTCTTTAAAGATACTATCAAAAAAGAAACCGATGTAGAAAAGAAGCTTAACATCAAGAAACTGATATCCATTCCCAGACAGAAAAAGAAATTTACATTTAAAGAAAAGGTAAAGGGTGTAAAAAAATCGTTGTCGTTAATGAATCCTGTTATCGGATTTGCTTTTCGGGAATCGTTTAAAAAACTGAGAAGATTGGTTGTTTCTGATGCCCGTAACAACAATCGGAAAATTTACGCTGTAACAAGTTCTTTGGAAAATGAGGGAAAAACAACCATTGCTGTCAACCTTGCTCTTGATTTGGGCAAAATGGATTATAAGGTGCTGCTCATTGATGCCGATTTAAGAAAACCGGCTGTTTCCAAATTCTTGCAGAAACCTATTCCTAACGGGGAAACGGTTATTGATTTTCTTATGGGAAATTGTCGTCTTTCTGATGCTTACCATTACGATGAAATTTTGAAAATCACGATTATGGGCTGTGGAAAGGGTACACCAAGAGCAAATGAATTGATAACCGGAGAAAAAATGAAATATCTGCTGGATACCGCACGAAAAGATTTTGATTACGTGGTGATGGATACGCCACCGTTGGGATTTGTTGCCGATGCGGAAGATATTATCAAAATCAGTGATTCAGTATTGCTGGTAGTAAGGCGTGATATTGCTACAGCCATTACCATTAATGATAGTATCGATTTAATGCTGGATACAGGAATTCCTATATTGGGTTGTGTTTACAATGATGCAGAAACAGTTTCCCTGACAGGTGGTGCACTTTACGGGAAATACAGTTACGGTTACGGCTATGGTTATGGAAGTAAGTATAGCTATGGTGGTTATGGTAAATACGGAAGTTATGGTAAATACGGTAAATATGGGGCTTATGGCGGCTATGGTAAGTATGGAGCTTACGGAGGCTATGGCAAATATGCCGATGATTAATTAAGGAGGTTGTGAAAAAATGAATAATGGCAGTACAGCTAACAGTCAGAATCAGGACAGTCCTTTTAGTCAGATGTTCAACCTCACTCCCATAGATATACTTAAAAGAATGGCGGTAGGTTTAAAAGGCATATGGTGGCTTATGCCCATATTGTCAGGAATTCTCAGTTTGTTGTTTGTCATGAATGCATATAAAAATTATACTCCTGTCTACAGTGCGTCAGCAACCGTTTCCATATTTCCGAGGACTTCTACGATTTCTTCGTACTCCTCAGGAAAATCTTCGGAAGAGCTGGATAAAACCTTTGCCTATATACTTACCAGTTCTCAACTGTCCCAGATTATGGGAAAAGATTTGGGACTGGGGTATGTTCCGGGAACGATTTATCCCAGTGCAATGGAAGGTACAGGATTCTTTACTGTGGTAGCTACATCGAATAGCTATGAGATGGCTTATCAGATATTAAAGTCAGCATTGAATAATTATTCTCAGGTGGCAGAATATATTGTTGGTGAAACAGAACTGGTTATTATTACGCCACCTACAGCATCGTCTGTTCCGATTAGTACAATAACTTACAGAACATATGCACTGGAGGGAGCAGGACTGGGTATTGCCATTGTTCTGGTACTGGCGACGCTTTTGGAAATTTTTAACTTTACAGTGAGAACACCTGATGATGTGGAAAAATTGTTGAATACCAGAAAAATTGGAACAGTTGTTAAAGTTATCAATAAAAAGAGCAGTAATGTATCCAACATTGTTTCGTTGGATAACCTTCACGTTGATGCACGTTTCAAAGAAGCAATTCTTTCGCTGAGAAACAGTATTATGAATGAATGTGAGGAGAAACATATTAATTCTTTTGTCATTACCAGTACAGGGGCAGGTGAA
>CACYBZ010000478.1 GCA_902772795.1 uncultured Ruminococcus sp.
GAACAAGACGGTGATTGAACTGTCAACGGACAGTCCGATAAACAACAGTTATTTTTACGGTGTTCTGGAGTTACCGGCGACAGACGGCAAAATTTATGACACTATGCAGAAAGTAAGGGCAACCGACCGTGAACTGTAATGCTATAAGTCATAGATATAAAATTCTCATAAAGATGATTTATATAAATTTTTGAATATCCGACTACTTTAAGTATTCAATCAATATATTTTATGCATAAATATATTGATTTTTAGAATCGAAAATGATATAATAATAACAAATATATTGGTGTTTAAGAATACAAATAAACTGCAACAGATAAAAAGAAAAGGAGCGTGATAAAAAATCAGACATCATACTTTTCATAAAAATTTTAGTAAAGGAGAGAATAAAATATGAAAAAAAGTCTGAGCATTATTTTAAGTATTTTAATGGTATTTACCATGATACCTGTTCTTCAGATTTCGGCAGAAACAACCGACACTATCGAAATTTACACCATTCGGGATTTGGACAGCGTTCGTTATAATCCGTCTGCCAATTATGTTCTGATGAACGATGTTGATATGAAATCTGCTACCGCACAGAACGGTGATTACAGTTTCGAGGGCAAGGGTTGGAAACCGATTGACAATTTTTCAGGTCATTTTGACGGTAAACAACACAAAATTACAGGTATAAGAATAGTGAGTGGTATGAGTGGTATTACTCGTTATGGTTTGTTTGGAACAGTTTCAGGTACTGTTGAAAATCTGACTGTTGAGGGTAATATAAGTAGCAATGTACCGTATACAGGTGGGATATGTGGTTATAGTAATAAGGGAACAATAAGAAAATGTTGTAATAGAATCACAATAGCTAGTTACAATGACAAAAATACTTATACCGATAAATCTTCTTATGTAGATAGTTATTGCACAGGTGGAGTGTGTGGGTATGCTTATGCTTCTACTATATCTGAATGTGGCAATGAAGCAACTGTTACAAGAACACATATAAAAACAATAGTTCAGAAACTTCGGGCATCTAAGGAGTCAATATACAATGTTTATATTTCGGATAATATTAGTATTCCATATACTATTTCAATGGGTGGAATATGTGGTGCTATCAGTGACACTTCAGTATATAATTGTTATAATACGGAGAGTATAAATTCGTCTGCTAGCTCTATTACAGTTGAAATTATTAAACAGGGTTACAATGATTATTATGCTATCGAACATTGCTACTATTGTGATACTTCCGGTATAGGTGGAATATGTGGTAGAAGTTTTTCTTCAGCAATCCAAACTTGTTTTAATATAGGAAATATCACTAATATATTGGAAGGAAATACCATCAATGAATCTAATCGTAAAGTTGTTCTTGGGATTGATAGGATGGGAGGCATGACGGGAGGCATTGTAGGAACAGGTGCTTATAATAGTTTTGGTGTTTATTATAGTGGCAAAGTGAAAGATTGTTATAATACAGCAGAGATTTCTACCAAAGCAGAAGATAAAACTTTTTCCAGTGGCATTGGTTACGGTTTAAAGGTAGTTTCATGTTGTTATAGTACGGGAAAAGTTCTGAATGCAAAAAATTTAGCACCTATCACTGATAATAATGTAGAGAATTGTTCAAACTGTTATTATTTGTATAATGGTATTAACGGATATGGGACAGCGTTGACAAATGAACAAATGACACATACAGAAAGTTTTTATGGATTCGATTTTAATACTATATGGAAAATTGACGAAGTAGATAATACCTATCCATATCCTCAGCTAATCAATAATTTACAGACAGGCAAAGGAATAGACCAGATTGAATTTGATGAAATGCCGTCTAAAACGGTTTATTATACGGACGAAACAATAGTAGTTGACGGAACAATACGAGCTATCTATCAGGACGGTCATAGTGAAGTTGTTGCCATTACTCCAACTATGCTGTCGTATGATTTTTCTAAAGAGGGCATTTGTACAGTTAAGATAAATTATAAAGGAAAATCTTTATCTTATAGAGTTACTGTTTTAAAAAGACCCGACATAAAAGAAATCACTATTATTTCACAGCCGAATAGAACGGAATTTATCAACGGAACAAGTTTTGATTTTACGGGTGCAGTAGCTCGTGTTCAGTATGTAGACGGAACATATAAAGAAGTTGCTCTCACAGATAAAAACACAACAGGCGGAGATATTAATCAGTCAGGCACTTATGAAATTATCTATAAGGAGGGCAATTATCAGGTTTCGTTCATGGTAGATGTTGTTCCCAGAAGAATTGTTGATATTCAGATTGTAAAATTACCGAAAAAAACAACATATCTTGAAGGAAATACAATCAGTTTCAGTGGTCTGCAAGTAAATAAGCTTTACAATGATGGTACAGAAGAACTCTTAGACTCATCAGAGTATACTCTGGATTATCACCCACAACAGCTTGGTACACAAAAAGTAAAAGTTATTGCTTATGAAATGACTGCAGAATTTGAAATTACTATTAATGAAAAAACTTTACAAAAGATTGAAATTACTTCTTTACCATCAAAAAAGGTCTATTATGAATGTGAAGAACTCGACAAAACAGGTATGACGGTTGTTGCTTATTATGACAACGGTACATCAAAAACTGTTACGGATTATATTGTTGAAGATTGGTCAAAAACAGCAGGATTTTATAAAATCAAAGTTTCCTATCAGGGAAAAACTGCGGAAACAGAAGAAGAAGTGGTCAGTATACTGACGAGGACATTAGCGTCTGTTTCTGTAAAGACACCTCCTGTAAAAACAACCTATCTTGTCAATGAAAAATTTGATACCACTGGTATGGAAATTCTGGCAACTTATACGAACGGTCAGACTATGATTGTCAAGGATTATACGGTAAGTGATATTATCAATGATGTGGATAATCAAAGAGCATATGTGACTATCGGTTATCAGGGAAAAACAACGGAGTTTGAAGTAACTTTATCTGATGATATTATTTCAGGAGATTATATTTATAAGATTAGCGATAACAAGGTCAATATAAAAGGCTATATCGGAACAGACACATCTGTCAGCATACCTTCCGAAATAGACGGTATGAAAGTTGTTGCTATTACAGATAATGTCTTCAAAGAGAACAATACGATTGTTGAAGTTGTTATTGCGGATACGGTGACAAGAATTGGCAGAAAAGCTTTTAAAAACTGTGATAATCTGGAAGTAGTTGTTATAGGTAGCGGTATTTTGCATATCGGAGAGAAAGCATTTGCCAAATGTCCAAAACTGAAAAGTCTGACTGTAAACGGAAAAGCAACGGATATCGGTGCTGAGGCATTCGGCTATTGTGACAGCCTGACTGATGTTACCATATCTTCGGACGGAATTGTCAAAAATCTGTTTAAAGACTGCGGAAATCTGACTAACATAACACTTTCAAGAGGTTCAACAATCAATGATTATGCATTCAGCGGTTACAACAGTCTGAAAAGTATCATTATTCCAAATACCATTAAAAGTATCGGTGTATCGGCATTTGCAAATTGCAGTGGTCTGAAAGATGTATATTTCAAAGGAACAGAGGCACAGTGGAATGCTATAAGCATTGGCACTGGAAACGATATTCTGAATAATGTGGTTATACATACTACGGATAAGAAAATTACACTGGATAAAACAGAACTGACTTTAAATGTCGGTCAGTCTTTTACGCTTACTGTCACACCGACAGGTACAACAGGATTGAAATGGACAAGCAGTAATACTACGGTTGCCACTGTTACTTCTAAAGGAAAAGTATCTGCTAAAGGTGAGGGTAAAGCAACAATTACCGTCACATCATCAGGAAAATCCGCAAGTTGTACAGTTACAGTCAGAAAAGCTCCTGAAAGTATCAGTCTGAATAAAACTTCGGCTGTTATGGGAGTAGGACAGACCTGTATACTGACAGCAACGATAACGCCGAATGACGCTTATACTTACTGCAGTTGGAGTAGTAGTGATACTTCCATAGCAACAGTAAGCACAAGCGGAAAGGTAGTAGCCAAGAAAGTGGGTACGGCTACTGTTACCGTAAAAACTTCCAACGGTAAAACAGCTAATTGTGTTATCACCGTCAAAAAAGCCCCTGATAGTATTGCACTTAATAAAACATCGGCTACACTGGGTGTAAAACAAACTTGTAATTTAACAGTAGCATTAAATCCTGATAACAGTGCAACCTATTGTAGTTGGAGTAGTAGTGATAAAACTATAGCAACTGTTACTTCTACAGGAAAAGTAACCGCTAAGAAAGTCGGTACAGTAACTATTATGGTGAAAACTTCCAATGGAAAAACA
>CACYBZ010000479.1 GCA_902772795.1 uncultured Ruminococcus sp.
CTTCCACATGGAAAATCTGTGGGAAGATGAGTTATCCTCACTTGTTCCTACTACCTTGAAACGTTCAAACAGTCTGGCAACAACCTGAAAATTCTCTGACAGCATATTCAGAATGCCCAGCAATATCAGCAGAATCAACAGGACTTTGAACAGATTTCCTACCTTTCCCCTGTTGGCAATCATATACAGAATACCCACTGAAAGAACACTCCATACCAGAACTCCACGTTTTGCCGTCATCAGCAGTGCCGTGAAAGACATCAGTATCAGAACCAGATTCGCTATTTCGGCTTTATTGATTTTTATCTTGAACCCATTGTCAGCAAGATATCCTACACAGGTAATCACAAACAACAAGGAAATATTCAGGGCATTGATGGAATAGTGAGAGGCAATCCCTGCACGATAAGGATACGCCCCCCGTGATGTTCCGTCAGGAATAAAACCGTAAAATCCTGTGACCATACTGTACAGGCTGGGAAAAAGAAAAAAGAAAAATGTGAAAAATACAAAAACAAACAGTAAAAATTTGGCAATATTCAATGCCACAGATACCCATTGTTCATTGTTCCCCGCTACCAGGACAAACAGAATGCAAATGATAATCTGCAACGAACCGAATTTTACCCTGAATATTCCCATAAGGGCAAAAATCCCCACCAACAGCCAGAATAACATATATGTCGGTATCTTTGACGGTATTTTCAACAGTAAAAACCTGTCACTGTTGGCAAGCATTGCCAATATCAGCACTCCGCCAAGAAGAACATATCTTGACCAACTGCCTGTTGCTCTGGCTATGATGTTCGAGTAGGAGGCGTATCCCAGCATGAACAACATCATCAGAATTATAAATATTTTCTTTGTGGTAACTTTCATTGACATCACTTATCCGTTTATCCTTTTCTTTGTCGTTTCACTGTACACACGGTTCAGCTTTCCTGCAACAGCCTCAGGAGAAAAATTTTCCAGAACATAACTTCTTATGCTTTCTCTGTTATATGTCGTATGCGTATTGTACATATCCGCCAGTGCACGGGCAAGCACTTCCTCATTTCCTGCCTTTATCAGAATACCGTTATTGTTATTGACAAAATTTTCGGGACCTCCGCTTTTCGTCGCAATAACGGGTAATCCCATCGCCATTGCCTCAATACAGACAACACCAAATGTTTCCACATCAGAGGCAAGAACAAAACAGTCTGCCTGTTTCATACTTTCTGCTATTTCTTTACGTGGTCTTGCTCCGTGCAACGTAATTATGCCGTTCATCTTGTTTTCTGTAATAAGGGCTTCCAGATTTTCTCTTTCTTCACCTTTGCCGAAAATATCCAGCGATATATCCTGATGTTCCTGATACATTCGCACAAACGCCCTTATCAGCATATCCATATGTTTCCGCTTTATCAACGCTCCCACGCTCACAACCCTGAATCCGTCATGATGCCCCCTGCTATTCTCTGCACAAAAACTCTCTGTATCGGCTATGTTGGGAATGATTTCCGCTTTCACCCCGAAATGATTTTCTATTGTCTGTGCAATACGCTTTCCTACCGCTATCACTGTATCATAATGACAATAGGTATCCCTCCCCAGTCTGACAAGTGCCTCGGGAATTACTGCATTGTTCATTGTGGAAAGATGTTCCGTCATTACCAACGGTACACCCTTGTTTCTGACTGCCTTCGCCGTTGCATAACTGATTTCCAGAAAATGTGCATGTATCACATCAGGATTTCCATATTTTCTGACACATCTGTTATACAGTCTTCTGATTACTGCCGTTCTTATACGCAGTAAAAGTTTTTTCGGCAATTTTCCGCACGGAATATTGACCGCCTCAATTTTTACACCATCTTTTTCAAAACTTTCATTGCCCCATTTTCTTTTTCTCCGCAGTGACCTGATGTCATTTACCAGAAAAATAACTTCATGTCCGCTTTTTGCCAGTGCTTTCGCCTGGTCAAATTCAAATATTCCGTTTGTCACATACTTCTCTGACGGATATCCTCTTGATATCATAAATATTCTCATCTGTAAAAACTCTTTCTTTGCTAAAAATCTGAAACTCCGCAACAATGCGGTCGGAATGATTTTCTCATCGTATAGCTCTGACAATCAAAAGTTTTTGTCAAACTTTTTTCAAAAAGTTTGTGGGGGCTTGGGGGTAACGCCCCCAAACAGGATTTTTAAGGGCGGTAGCCCTTAAACTCCCCAAAATTCCAGACAAAATCTGCTTACGCAAATTTTGTCAATAACCATTTCATTGTTAACAACTGTTGCCATTATTTTATCTTCAGCAGGATTCTTCGGATATATTCCTTACCATATCCTTTTATATTCCATTCACCATATTTTTTTGCCGATTGTTCATACGATATTTCCATCGCTTTCAGACAGCTTCTTCTTCTTAACGGTTCCTGCTTCGGCTTTGTCAGCGAATTCTGTACCGTTTCTTCTTTCTGCAGGGCAAACAACATCCCACTGCCCACAGCTTCACGCAAAAACTTTTCTCCTTTTTCGCTGTTCGTGATGACCAGCGATACCCCTAATTTATCTTTGAGTTCCCTGTGATACTTTTCTATGCCCCAGTAGTCACCTATGGTAATATCTCCCACACGGTTATAATTGCTGTACATACAGTGAAAACAGGATTTTCGGTTAATCAGTCCGTGCGAAAACATGACAGAATAGGCTTTCAGCCAACCGTTATTGCGATATGTCTTGCCGTCAATCTCCGCTGATACACAGTATCCCTGCCACCCGATTTTCTTGTCCCGTTGCGTGAGCTGTGTAAGCGTTCCTTTCGACTGCAGATAGTCTGTATATATGGCAAACATCTTCGGCGACGGCACTCCGTGACATATGATATCACACAAAATCAGATTATCATAGTCTTTCTGCAAATATTTTTTCAGTCCGCCTGTCTGACAGGGCGTACCAATAAACAGAATTCTGTTGCCCTGCTGAAGTTCCTGCCTGATTTCGGCAAAGGTGTTACAGGCATTGCCCTGCACATAATACGTCTTTGCCTGTTTTCTGACTTCCTCGTAATTTCGGGCAAAGGTATGTCTGACTTTCCAGTCGTCACCGATTTCCGAAGCGACTACCTTTCCCCCCTTGTCTATCATATTCCTTGCCAGCAACGAAAACGCTCCGCCTGATGAACTGCGTTTTCTTACTTCATCTTTATTTTTAAACGCATAGTAATGCTGTACTTTCGGTATTTCCGCAGTGTAGTTGACCTGACACACACGCCGACACAAATGACACTGTACACATTTCTCCCTGTCAACAGACGGTCTTGAAAAACCGTATTCATCTGCCGTCATGGTAACAGCACCTTTCGGACATACTGCCTCACACGCACCGCAACCCGTACATCTGTCATAGGCACAGATTTCATATTCCCCTTTCTTACTTCTGGGAACAGACGGCTCTGTCAGAAAATCCACTTTTTCCTGCCCCTCAAAAATTGACGTAGATAAAAATTTCCGTGAATATCTGCGGTACGGTGCCAACCGCTTTTCCACTTCTTCATAGTCTATTGGCTGTCTGACATTTTCCTCCGTCATATGGTCTGAAAAAATACGCCCTTCCAGCCCCGTTATCTGCAGAAGATTCAACAGTCTTTCATCTCTGCCCTCGTCCCCTGAGAGAATTGCCACAAACGGTTTATGCAACAATACAGAAAATGCAAGACAATGAAATGATGTCGTCACAACCAGTTCAGCGTCATATATCTGCTGAAGAAACTCCTGCGGTGACATGGCAAACGTGACTTTCTGTCCTCGTTTCAGAAAGTCTTTCGGCTTGACAGAAGACGATAATATATGTTTCTTACCGTCTTCAAACCCCGTTACCAATGAAAAATCATTAAGATTAAATCTTGCATTCATATAATAAAAGGTATATCTTTCCGTATTTTCTTTTTCTTTTATGAATTTCTTCCAGTCACTTCCGTCAAGCAGAAAAACAGGGTCAAGCACCAGATGGGCTTTTCTGTCGGTAAGCTTTCTGATGATTTTTACCCCGTGTTTCTCCCTTGTGGAAAGACATGAAATTCCGTTGAGCAAATCGGCATACCATTTTTCCAGTTCTTCGGGAATCTCTGCCATACCGAAACTCGATGAATACGCAATTTTCTTTGCCCTGTCACTGACAAAATCCAGAAAATATGCTCCGTCTGTTCCGTTATGTTCCGCATTCCAGATCTGGTCACTTCCCGAAATAAATTTGTCATACTGATTTTCCAGTACCCGTGCTTCTTCCGTACTGTGATAGACTGTATCTGTCTTTCTGAGATATCCGTCATAAAATCTGTCGAATTTTTTTCCTCTACTGCGGGCAAAAGGAATTCCGCAAAGGTTTTTCAGAAACGCCCTGCCGTTTTTTTCCCTTAACGCTTTCTTTATCCTTTTTGCCATATCATATATTTCCGCTCTGCACGGATTGATATAATCAATATATTCACACTCGGCACCCGTCTGCCTAACCGCTTCCTGCAACGCATAGGCCTGCAGACACGCTCCGTAATTGTAGGCGTTGTGAAAAGATATCAAAGCAACTTTCTTTTTTTCCATCAACTGCGTCAACCTCTTGCTAAACTTTCTTTGTAGAATGACTCTATCTGACCGATAATGTTTTCCTCAAAAAACATACGGCTGTTTCTTATACAAAATTCCGACATCTCGGCATATGCTTTCAGCACGTCTTCCACTCTGTCTGCGATGAACTGCGGATTATCTGCATACACCGCATATCCCGCTTTTCCGTCTTCAAAATTTCCGTCAAATCCCTGCGACTTCGTGTAGAGAATCGGTAAACCCTGCGTCATCGCTTCAGCATATACCCTCCCGAACGTTTCGTTGACGGACGGCAACAGAAAAATATCATGACTGCGGTACAATTCTATCAGCTCTTCTTTTGTCTTGAACGGTAAAATATCGGTATGTTCATATTTTCGGATTCTTTCGTACTCTTCCCTGTCCTGAACTTCTCCCACTACTGTAAGCCGTGCCCTGATGTTGCGACGGTTCAGTTCTTCCACAGCTTCACTCGCCACTGTCAGATTTTTAATCGGCCGTATTTTTGCCACAGCCAGCAGTCGGATTTCGTCGGAATGATTGACCGATTTCCTTGGGCGTGCCAGATGTTCCTGCCAAAACAGTTCCAGACTGTTGCCGATGACAACGGTCTTTTGTGCAAACCCGTCTTTCATACGCTCCGACAGAAATTTCTTTTCAAATTCCTGCTTATGACAATGCGACAAAAACAATACTCCTGATGAATTTCGGATAATCTTCAATGCCATTCTTCGGAAATACGGTATTCTGATAAATCCTGTCAGGTCTGTCACCCTGACGGATACCACATACGGCGTACCATATTTCTTTTTCATTCGCATGGCTGAGTATCCGCTACTGAGCAAAAGATGGGCATGGACAAGGTCAAATGCACCAATATCATACGCTTTCTGCAATTCTTTCTCTATTTTCCACTGTCTGGGAAAAAACAACATTCTGTCGTATTTGTTCCAGCACTCTTTATGCACCACAAATTCGTCCATAACCGACAGAAATTTTTCGGCAATTCCCTCTCCGTATTGTGCCGAATTGAATGCTTTCACTTCGTGCCCTCTCTGCATAAGTGCATTCATCTGCTGACGGAACAACAATGCCCTGTGATAAAACGTACAGAAATACAAAATTTTCATCGTAATGCCATCACCTTTGCTATTTCGGATTCTGCGTTTTCCTTTGTATCCCGCTCTCGGAAACCTCCAACACCGCCGAAAAACTTACTTTTTTAAATACTTTTTTATGTAAATCCTCTTCATACTGGCATGATACGCCCAGCCCATCATGCAAAATACCGACTTCGGCAATGAAAGTTTCTCTACGCCTCTGTACAGATACCACGTCCGTTTCATCGCCGAAAACTTGTTGGCACTCAGCGAATTGGGTACTCTGCGATACTGTGCCAGTACTTCGTTCTGTCCCGTAAAGGTTACGCCGTTTCTTAACAGCTGTAACCATGTGGCTGCGTCCTGTCCCCGTCTGACATTGGGCATTATCAATAATTTCCTGTCAAATTTTTCTGTGTCAGTAATAACCCCTACTGTCTGTATAATGGTGTTCCTTAAATACTGATTATAGGTCATTGTCTTCGGCATATGAATAATCTTGTTCAGACGTGTTCCGTCAGACTCTATTTTCTCATAGTCACAGCAGGTAAAGGCAACATCATTTTTTGTCATGAAGTCAATCTGCTTTTCGAGCTTTTCAGGCAACCAGATGTCATCGGCATCAAGATAAGCAATATACCTTCCTCTTGATACTTCCAGTGCCTTGTTTCTTGCTATGGCTGCACCGCCGTTTTCTGACAACCTGACATACCTTATCCTGTCGTCTTTCTGCTGATATGACCTGATAATTTCGGCACTGTTGTCCGGTGAACAGTCATCTACTAAAATCATTTCCCAGTTGGTATATGTCTGACAAAGAACACTTTCAATCGTCAGGTTAAGATATTGTTCGCAATTATATACAGGTGTAATCACAGAAACAAGTGGCTTCTCCATCAGTATGACACTCCCTTTCTGTTATCTGTCCCACACCATTGTATTGCTTTTCCTCCTGCCGAACACGACGACTCCCTTACTGTCCTCACTTTTAAATTACCAAACACGATATATTTCATAACCGTTATTTTCCCCTTAAAGATGTTCTTTGCCACCTGATATAAGTTCCAGAAATAAAAGCGGAATTTCGGTCAAACCTTTTAAAGGGTTGCACCCTTTAAAATCCTGCCAAGGGGACGTTGTCCCCTTGACCCCTACCCGCTTTTTGGAAAAAGCGGGGCAA
>CACYBZ010000480.1 GCA_902772795.1 uncultured Ruminococcus sp.
AAAACGATGTGCTAGATTACCATGTGGAAAGGGTAAAGAAAGCTTATCCCGCTTATTTCGATACTTATGAACATATGGACGATTTAAGAAACTATCTGGATACCATTCCTAATTTGTTCTGTGTAGGCAGAAACGGTCAGCATCGTTACAATAATATTGACCATTCCATGTGTACAGCATTTGAAGCAGTGAAGAATATTATTAATGGTGTCACGACCAAGGATAATATCTGGAATGTCAATACAGAAAAAGAGTATCATGAAACAAAATAAAAGTTTTACAGATTCAGAATTTTTGTCTGTCATTGTTCAAATAGAACAGGAATTTTGTACGTAAAAAAATAAAGCATAAACACGAAAACAGATATTTTCGTTGTTTATGCTTTTTTGCGGTGTACAGTATATGAATTTTCTGATAGGCAATATTTACTGAATCATCGCTTTGTCGATAGCTAACAGCAAATTACTGAAATTGGTCGTATCTTTTTTACTGTGGGCATGAACGACTTTGTATTCACTTTCAGGGTTTTGTCTTTCGTATTCCACAATGTATTCTTTACCGTCAGAAAGGGTATGATAACTGGTAGCGGAATTTTCATTGAGATTTTCCAGAAAACAACTGTAAGGGTCAATTTTATTGACAACGCTGATGTTATTTCCTATAGTAACTGTCAGAAAATCTTTTTCTGTACGGAGTTTATCAGTAAGCCAGCCGTCTATGGTAGTACCGCTTTCACGATAAAGAATAAATCCGTAAATCTTATCTCCTTTGTTGTTTTTGATACAGTGTACGGAATAGTAAATATCATTGACCTTTCGTAGAATGGCTATTCCGATGTTCTTTTCTACATCAAGAATGGTAACTGATGTGGTAATACGACTGTAAGCGTCTTTTTTGATGTTGTACTTGTTGAATTCCTCAAGGGAACAGTAATCGGTAATACTGTCAGCACGGATTTTGTTATTTGCTTTGGCAAGTAAATCCTGAACGGATTGTTTGTTTTCGGCACTGATTTCTGTTTGTGTCTTGTTTTTCTGTTTACCAAGGTTGCACCCGGCAAAGAAACAGGTTTGTCCGACAATCAGAAGACAACACAACAGTACCGTTATTTTGTAAATATATGGTTTGTTTTTCATTAATTCCCTCCTTGTGATTGCCCGTACATGATTGTATACCATATTTCAGGATATTTCAATAAGGCAAAGGCGAAATATTTTCTGTAAGTTTCAAAAAAGGCAGTAACAGAAAAAATAGATTGAATATTATAAAATTGATAAGAATACTAATTGAAATTATGATAGTTTTATGGTAAAATAGAAACGGATAATTTCGGTTATTGTTACATATTTTGTCAGTAAAGGAGCGTAAAAAAATGAATACTCAGAAACTTTATGAACAATGGTTGAAAAATGCAACGGAAGATGTTGACCTTGTTGAAGAGCTGAAAAGCATCAAGGGTGATGAAAGTGCTATCTATGACAGATTTTACAGGGAGTTGGAATTCGGAACAGCAGGGTTAAGAGGAGTACTTGGTGCAGGAACCAACAGAATGAACATCTATGTTATACGCTATGCTACACAAGGATTGGCAAATTATCTCAAGAAAAATTACGAAAATCCGTCTGTTGCGATTGCGGGCGATTCCAGAATAAAATCCGATGTTTTTGCTGAAGAAGCTGCCAAAGTATTGGCAGGAAACGGTATAAAAGCCTATATTGCCAGAGAACTTCAGCCGACACCCGTTGTTTCTTTCTGTGTAAGGGAGTTGAAATGTCAGGCAGGTATCATGGTAACAGCAAGTCATAACCCTGCCAGATATAACGGCTATAAGTGTTATGGCAGTGACGGTTGTCAGATGACGGACGATAATGCCAATGCGGTTTATGCGGAGATTCAGAACATTGACATTTTTAATGATATCCGACTGGTTGACTTTGAAAGCGGTCTGGCAAGCGGTAAGATTGAATACATAGACGACAGTGTTTATGACAGCTATATCGCTAATGTAAAGAAGCAGTCTGTCAATCCTGGTATTTGTGAAAATTCAGGGCTGAAAGTTGTCTACACACCGCTCAACGGTGCAGGTAACAAGCTTGTCAGACGTGTACTGGCAGAAACAGGTATTGATGATGTCGT